>CAWUMA010000111.1:0-2990 GCA_963923835.1 uncultured bacterium | reverse complement strand
GATGGGAAGCGCACTTCACGCCGTGTGTGGAAATTGGATGGAGACTGACCCGGAATTCATGGAACCAAGGGTTTGCTACCGAGGGGGCCCGCGCCGTCATTGAGTGGGGGAGCCAGAACGTCGAGTTCCCACAGAACGAGCTGGTGAGTTTCACGACGGCGAACAACCTTGCTTCGAGGCGGGTAATGGAGAAGTTGGGCATGACCCACTCCGACGAGGACGACTTTGATCATCCCTTACTGCCAGATTGGGAGGGTCGACGCCACGTCCTGTACCGCTTGAAATTCTGAGGCCCTCGCATCGGTGCCTTGAGGGCTCTCGGTTCTTAAGATTGCTCGATAGACAAATGTTTCCGTTTTTCACTGACCAACCGCTGTAAGACAACATGTGATTCAGCTGCAATATGTCCGATCAGGCTTCGCTCGTGGTTTCGACTCGGCTTGACGCCGAGTCCCAGCACCACCTTCGCTCTTTGGAGGCATCGGGTCTGAGTCGGTCTGAAGCAATTCGTGAAGCCTGGCGTGTCGCAGCGGAGCGACTGCGGCGACGAGAGGTCGTTCATCGCGAGGCCGCATTGGTCGCCGGTGATCAGCAGGATCGACGTGAGATGCAAGAAATCGCTGCGTTCATGGAGAGTCTGCGTATCGAGGGGTGATGCCGTTCGGCAGGTGCCACCAAGTCGAGCAGGGCACGAACAGCAGGGCCCTCGACACGCCGTCGTTGTGCCATGCGACACCCTCGCCCCACTGTCTACGGTCATTGTTGCGCCGACGTCTCAGATCCCACTCCCCACTTCATTCCGGCCGTCGGTGACAATTGAGTCCGAATTGACCCGGGTACTTCTCGAGCAAGCGGCGACAATTGACGTTCGACGGACGAGTCAAGCGATTGGCCGCTGGAGCGTCGAGGAGATGTGGGCCGTGGACGAAGCCCTGGCGCTTGTCGTTGGTCTTCATTCCTGACACGCGAGTGAACCCACGCCAATCGAGCCTTCGCTGAACGCCCCCGTATCTGAAAGAGATTGGTCGACCCGTGAATTAAGTAGCGTGGCCACGTGCGACAAAAACTCACGGCTGAGTTTGTGGGCAGCGCCTTTCTGGCACTGATTGTGATCGGATCGGGAATAGCCGCACAAAGCCTCAGCCCTCGTCAGCCAGGGTTGGAACTTCTGGTGAACGCCGCCGCGACCGGTGCGGGGCTTTTCGTGTTGATTTCTATTTTTGGACCCGTATCGGGTGCCCACTTCAATCCGCTGGTCACGATTCTCCAGTGGATCCACCGTCGATTTGCGTCGACGCTGGTGGCTCCCTACGCCATTGTTCAGACAGCCGGATGCGTGTCGGGCGCCCTGCTCGCCAACGTGATGTTTGGCCACCCGGCTATCGAATGGTCGACCCATCACCGCCAGTCTCTGGGTCACGCCGTGTCGGAGGTGGTGGCGACCGCAGGACTCCTAGTCACCATCGAACTACTTCTGCGGGCACGAAGTGACGCGAGGGTGCCGGCGGCGGTGGGGTCGTACATTGCGAGCGCGTATTTCTTTGCCTCGTCGACGAGCTTCGCCAATCCCGCCATCACCGTCGGACGAATGTTCACCAATTCATTCGCCGGGATTTCCCCTTCCTCGGTGCCCGCTTTCATCGGCTCTCAGATCCTTGGTGCGGCGGTCGCTTTGTTGTTGCTGCGCCTGCTGTCTGTTGGTCCCTCCAGTGAAGGGGTGAATGTTGACGCCTGATATCCGTCCCGTGGTGTTGTTCCTGTGCGTGCACAATGCGGGGAGGTCGCAGATGGCGGCCGCGTTGTTGGAGAGGGTTGCCGGCGACCGGCTGGACGTGCTGTCCGCTGGGTCGGAACCGGCGGACACCCTCAACCCCGCGGTCGTCGAAGTAATGAACGAACTGGGTCTCGATATCACTCATCGTGAGCCCAAAAAACTTTCCGAAGAGATGGCGCGCCAAGCCGACGTGGTGGTGACGATGGGATGCGGAGACGCTTGCCCGGTCTACCCCGGCAAGCGCTACCTCGACTGGGAACTGGACGATCCGGCCGGACGGTCGGTCGAGGCAGTGCGAATCATCCGCGACGACATCGTTGAGAGAGTTCGCGCTCTCGTGGAGGAACTCGTCGGCTAGTGGGTCGGCTCGGCCCAGCTCTCGCCACCAGAGGGGCGAATTTGGGTCATCTACGATTTCGGTAATGACATTCTCTGCGCATCCTCGCGGTGAAACCACCACACTGCAACGTCGCGTGGTACGCACGCTCAGCGCCGCACAAGTGTTGACCGGTATTGGAACGTCCGGCACGGTTGCGGCTGGATCGCTTCTCGTCACCTCAATCTCACAGTCCGACTCTTTCGCTGGCCTCGCTCAAACCATGACCGTGTTGGGTGCGGCGCTTATGGCCCTCCCCTTGGCCTCGTTAACCCAACGTGGTGGACGGCGACTCGCGCTGGTGAGCGGGTATTCGGTGGGATTTCTCGGTGCCGCTTTCGCGGTGGTGGGGGGAGTGACAAAGTCCCTTCCACTCGTCTTGCTGGGTTCACTTCTTGTCGGAGCCGCCTCGGCGTCCGGATACCAAGCCCGGTTTGCGGCCATTGACCTTGCGACAGACGAGAATCGCTCTCGCAATCTCTCGCTGGTTGTCTGGGGGTCGACGGTAGGAGCCGTGATGGGCCCCAATCTCATGGAGCCCGCCGGGAACCTTGCCCAGTTCTTGCATATTCCCCGCTTGGTGGGCCCCTACCTCATCGTGGGGCTGTGCCTGGCGCTGTCATCAATGGTCATCTCGTTCTTTCTACGACCCGATCCGTACCTCACGGCCAATGTGTCCTCGGACGGGGTGACGCAGAAGAAACACGAATCAACGCGGGTGGCGCTGCGCCATATCCGCCGAACGCCGAGAGGCCTCTTCGCCATGTCGGCGGTCGGAATCGGCCACTTGGCGATGGTGTCCATCATGGTGATGACCCCCGTGCATATGTCCCATGTTGA
>CAWUMA010000110.1:0-3014 GCA_963923835.1 uncultured bacterium | reverse complement strand
GCTTAACCAGCGAGTTCTTCGGCTCCGTCAGCACGCTGATCAACATGTCACGGTCCAGTTGGCGAACGGCGCCCACGACCGGTAGACGGCCGATGAACTCGGGGATGAGTCCGAACTTCACGAGGTCTTCGGGCAGCACGTGACGGAAGAGCTCGGCGTCGCCCTGGCGACGAGCCTGAACCGGCTGATTGAATCCGATCGACTTCTTGCCCATTCGACGCTCGATGATGTCCTCAAGTCCGGCGAATGCCCCACCACAGATGAAAAGGATGTTGGCGGTGTTGATGGTGATGAATTCCTGGTGCGGGTGCTTGCGACCACCCTGTGGCGGAACACTCGCGACGGTACCTTCAAGAATCTTCAGGAGGGCTTGTTGCACGCCCTCGCCCGACACGTCGCGGGTGATAGAGGGGTTCTCAGCCTTGCGAGCAATCTTGTCGATCTCGTCGATATAGATGATGCCACGCTCGGCCTTCTTCACGTCGAAATCGGCCGCGCTCAGCAACTTCAGGAGGATGTTCTCCACGTCCTCGCCGACGTAACCGGCTTCCGTGAGGGCCGTCGCGTCGGCGATGGCGAAGGGCACGTTGAGCATGCGCGCCAGAGTCTGGGCGAGAAAAGTCTTTCCGCAGCCGGTCGGGCCCAGTAGGAGAACGTTCGACTTCGCAACTTCCACGTCGCCATCACGCAACGGGCCGGCCTTGATTCGCTTGTAGTGGTTGTACACCGCGACAGCCAGAATCTTTTTAGCGTCGTCTTGGCCGATGACGTAGTCATCCATGAAGGCCGTGATTTCACGGGGGGTGGGAAGCTGGTCGAGAACGAACTCGGGGTGATCCCCGAATTCGTCGGCCATGATGTCATTGCACAACTCGATGCACTCATCGCAGATGTAGACACTTGGTCCGGCGATCAGCTTTTTGACCTGGCGCTGCCCCTTCGAGCAAAAACTGCACTTCGGATTTTCAGTGCTTTCGCCAAATTTCGCCACTTGGGTCCTCCGACACGACCTCCGCCGGACACCATCCTACGAGCCGGGGGCCCGGATTTACGGCATTACGCCCGTGACGTAATGACTTCGTCAATCAGGCCGTATTCCACGGCTTCAGCGGCTCCGATAATGAAGTCGCGGTCGGTGTCCTTCGTGATTCGCTCCACGCTCTGACCAGTGTCGGAGGCGAGCATTTCGTTGAGGGTGTCCTTCATCCGGAGGATTTCCTTGGCCTGAATCTCGATGTCCGAGGCCTGACCACCCACGCCACCCCATGGCTGGTGCAGCAAGACCCGTGCGTGCGGGAGGGCGTAGCGCTTGCCGCGCTGACCGGCCGCCAGGAGCACGGCCGCCGCCGACGCGGCCTGACCGAAGCAGAAAGTCGACACGTCCGGCTTGATGTACTTCATCGTGTCATAGATCGCCATCAAACCCGTGATGTCGCCGCCGGGAGAGTTGATGTACAGGTTGATGTCCTTGTCGGGGTCCTCCGACTCGAGGAAGAGCATCTGGGCGCAAATCAAGTTGGCCACGGTGTCGTCAATGCCCGTGCCCAGGAAGATGATTCGCTCGCGCAACAGACGGCTGTAGAGGTCGTAGGCCCGCTCGCCCCGGTTCGACGACTCGACGACCGTTGGGACCAAATAGTTGTACGCGCGGTGTTCGTTCACGAGTCCAGCCTAGAGGTCGATGCCTTCCGATTCGGGCGACTCGTCGGCCTGATTCTGGGCCAGCACCGAACGGTCGATTTCCACGCCCTGGGGATCGACAAAGGTCACATTGTCGGTCAGCCACTTCGACGCCTTCATCTTGGCGACCTCGCTCACGAAAGCCGGCCAGCGACCACCGAGACGAAGTTGTTCGTGCAACTCCTCGGCCGCAACCTCCATCGCGTTCGCCGTCTCGACGAGCTCATCAGTAATTTCGTCCTCGCTTGGCTCAAGTCCTTCGGCGCGCACAATTCCCCGAAGGGCGAGGTCGACTCGGACACCGCGAACCGCGTCGGCACGAAGTTTCTCAAGCAGTTCCTGATCGCTCTGGTTGGTGACCTTCAGGAAGGTGGCGAGATCGAGCTTCTGTTGCGCGAGGCGGTGGCCGAGGTCGTGAAGTCGCTCGTCGGTTTCGGCCACCACGAGGGATTCAGGGACGTCGTCCTCAGGAATTAGATTGCTCGCGGCCAACAAGATGGCGTCGCGTTGGCTCATCTGGGCCTCCACGATCTTTCGCTCCCGCAACTGCTTTGCGATGCTCGCGGTGAAGAACTCCACCGAGGGGTAATCCGTATTAGCCGCCGTCCACTCGTCCGTGAGTTCAGGGAGAACCTTCTCCTTCACCTGCTTGATGGTGAGAACGTAGTGAGCGATGGCGTCGCCACCAAGGTGCGAGTTCAACTCCAGCTGTTCGCCCGCCTTGAGGCCAATCAGGAGTTCATCGGCGCCTTCAACGAGGGAGTTGGTACCCACTGTGTACATGTAGTCGTCCATGGTGAAAGGCTCGGCCTCCTCTTCACCCACTCGATGAACCGAGATGTGAAGTTGCACGACGTCCTTCGTGGCGATGGGCCTTTCCACGTCGTTCAGAACGGCGTCGGCTTCGCGGTAGCGGTCAATCATTTCCGACAGTTCGTCATCGGTGACGTCCACCGAAGGAATTGGCACGCGAAGTCCCCGGTGGCCCGAGATCGGAACCTGGGGGCGAACCTCAACTTCGGCCTCGAAGGTGACCGGCCCGGACTCCTCGCCCTGGGTGATTTCCATCGTCGGACGATCAATCGGGTCGATCATCGTGTCCGATACCGCCACGGCGTAGTAGTCCGGAAGGGCATCGCGGAGCGCCTCGGCCCTCAGGGCCTCCTTACCGCCAAGGTGCGCTTCGAGAACCCGCTTCGGAACCTTGCCCTTGCGGAAGCCCTTGATGGTGGCCTGCTTGGCCAACTTGGCGGCAGTTTCGTCAATGGCCATGGCCATTTCGTCTTCGGTGATGTTGACGACGAGCTTGACTTTGTTGTTTTCGAGAGTGGCGA
>CAWUMA010000109.1:0-3032 GCA_963923835.1 uncultured bacterium | reverse complement strand
AGCGACGACCCGGTCGTCCTTCTTCAAATCGCTCGAAACACCACAGATCTAGATCGTCAAGATTGATGGAGCGGTAGCCCCGCAACTCCAGTGCGGCCACCAACTGGGCTCGGTGCTCCGTCGCGTGGTGCGGTGCCTGCGAAATCACGGTGGACAGCTTCGCCTCAAAATCACCGTCTTCGTGGTTGATCGTCAGCGTGACGTCGTCACGCTGACTCTCTTTCATCACGAGGGCGTCAAGCTCGGCGAGATTCCGGGCGAGAGCGAGCACGTCAGCTCCGGTGCGCGGCTTCTCACGATGAGACCAGGGGTGTCCCCCAGCGCAGAAAGCAAACCATTCGGCTCCATCCACGATGTGGTGGAGGATCGTGGCCACGTCAAACTCCGGATCGACGAGGTAACTCGACAGAGCCTCGTCGGGCAACTCGGCCACCGCGGCGAAAAGCCGTTGATTGGCCCACGCCATATGGCGCATCAGGCGTTGAACGTCAATTGGCACCAGACGAACCTACCAAGGCTCGTGTGTGACCGGACTCCCTTTAGCCCCTAGAAGTGGGTCCGCCGTCTTGATACGGTGCCGAACAAGGAGGTTCAGCACGTCGTGCAGCAACTGGTCTTTCCCGCCCTGAACGCTCGTGACCTCATGGGCGAGCGGCGTCACCTCCCCGAGGCGTTTGAGGGGCGACGCAACGTGGTGTTCATCGCGTTCCGCCGTGAGCAACAAGCCGACATTGACAGTTGGGCGCCGTGGTTGAGCGTCGTGGCGACGCCGGCCGGCATCGCCCACTACGAGGTGCCGGTCATCGGACGGCGATGGGCGCCACTGCGGCCGATGATTGACGGTGGAATGGCGGTGGCGATTCGCGACCCCGAGGTTCTCCGGCGGACCCTCACGGTGTACGACGACGTCAGCCGGGTCACCGCTCCACTCGGTATCACCGACCGGCAGACCGTCTACGCCTTTCTGGTCTCACGCGGTGGACTGGTTCTCGACATGGTCTCCGGCCCCTACGACGAGGTCAAGGGCGAGCGCCTCTTGCGCAGCGCCCTCGATGGACGCGATCGCTGAGCCGTTCGCCGGCGCGGCCTGTCGTGTGAGGTGAACCGTGACGCACGCCGGCGCACGCGGTGTGCGTGACGCTGCGCTGGAGAAACGGGTGCTCGATGCGTTTGCGCCACGGAGAGCCGATTCCGGAAGAAGATCTTCTTCGCCCCTTCGACGAGGGCCAGGTACACGACAATCATGATGAAGAGTGCGGAGAAGTAGCGCAACGGCAGTGGCGTGAATCCGAGGACCCGGGCCAACCCGGTGTACGGCAGGACCGAACCGAGTACCGCGGCTCCCACCGGCACGAGAATCATCGCGGCACTGGGTCGGCTGCGCGTGAAGGGCACTCGACGCGTACGAATCACGAAAATGACGAGGGTCTGAGTGGCCAGGGATTCGATGAACCAACCCGTCCGAAATTCCGAGTGTCCCGCGTGCAGAACCTTGAGCATCACGAAGAAAGTGGCGAAGTCGAACACGGAACTAATGGGACCGAAGACCGACATGAAGTTCCGAATAAAGCGCATGTCCCACGCGGCGGGCCGCGCCAGAGCCTCAGGGTCAACCCTGTCAGTCGGAATTACCAGTTGGCCCGAGTTGTAGAGCAGGTTGTTGAGCAGAATCTGTCCCGGCAACATGGGGAGAAACCGGATGAACACCGAGGCGCCCGCCGCACTGAACATGTTTCCGAAGTTCGACGACGTGGACATCAGGACGTACTTCATCGTGTTCGCGAAAATTCGACGCCCCTCCACCACGCCATCGGCGAGCACCCCTAAGTCCTTGTCCAGCAGGATCACGTCGGCCGCTTCTTTGGCCACGTCGGTGGCGGAGTCAACGGAAATGCCGACGTCGGCATGGTGCAATGCGACCGCGTCGTTGACGCCGTCCCCCAAATAGGCGACGTCATGGCCGTTTCGCCGAGCCACCGCGATGATGCGAGCCTTCAGTTGTGGCCCCACGCGCGCGAAGATCGTCGACTGCGCCACCACCGAACCGAGCTGATTATCCGTCATCAATTCGAGATCGTCACCCGAATGCGAACCACGCACCGGTAGACCGATTTGCTGACAGACCCGGCGGGCGACCAACTCGTTGTCGCCGGTGATGATCTTCACCTCCACCCCGAGTCCGTGCAGGGTCTCGAGTGACTCCGCGACACCGGGCTTCACCCGGTCAGCGAAGACCAAAAAGCCGTCCAGATGCAGGTTTCGCTCATCCTCGGGAGTCAACGACGAACCCGCCACGCCGGTCCGGGTCGCCACGGCCACGACTCGGGAGCCCTCGGTGAATAAATCGTGAAGGACATTGGCGCTCTTGGGTGAGGAGGGTGAGCACCTCGCCAGAATCGCTTCGGGCGCTCCCTTGGTAACCATCAAAGACTCGCCGTCGGGGCCCTTGACCAGAACCGACGCGAGTCGACGGTCGTGATCGAACGGAAGCACCGACAGCCGGGCGAACGATTCTGCACGAATCGCGAGTTCGTGACTTCGCCCACCGGGCAGTCCC
The DNA here is from genome assembly GCA_963923835.1 of uncultured bacterium. GTDB lineage: Bacteria > Actinomycetota > Acidimicrobiia > Acidimicrobiales > RAAP-2 > RAAP-2. The sequence goes on along the minus strand of CAWUMA010000109.1, from coordinate 475 downwards.
TGCCACAATGCGACATCAAGGGCGTTGCCACCCACCGGGCCCGACTCACCCCACGTGGCTTCATTGCAGACCAGCCCCAGCAACAACGCAAAGTCGGAACGCTCGCCGTCCGGGTCAAGGGCTCGTTCAAACGTGATGGTTCCGTCCGTGAGGGTCCCCGTCTTATCGGTGAAGAGAACTTCAACATTGCCGATGTCCTCAATGGCGGCGAGACGTTTGACAAGAACGTTCTTCGCGGCCAGAGCCCTCGATCCCGCCGACAGACTCGTGGTCACGATGGCCGGCATCATTTCGGGCGCGATGCCGACCGCGATTGCCAGAGAGAACAACATGGCTTCGACCAGAGGCTGGTGAAGAAGCGTGTTCATCGCGAAGACGAAAGCGGTCAACACCGCGGCCACCGAGAAGAGAAACCTGGAAAAGCGGGCCAGACCGGCTTCAAACGACGTGCGGCTGGTGGGTTGACCGAGCCCAC
>CAWUMA010000108.1:0-3039 GCA_963923835.1 uncultured bacterium | reverse complement strand
GGTCCGCGGCGCCAACCCTTGAAACCGCACTGGGTGTCGCGCAGCGTGGTGCCGGTGTAGTGACGCACGAGGGCGTTAAAGGCCGCTCCGGCCATGGTGCGCAGCGCCGAGTCGTACCGGATGTGGCCGTCGACGGCGCGCGAACCGGCGACGACGTCGGCCGACTCGGCCGCGACGAGAAGTTCGCTGAGGTGCACGGGGTTGATGGCCTGATCAGCGTCGGTGGCGGCCACCACGTCACCACGGGCGGCGGCCAGGCCGAGTCGAACGGCGGCCCCCTTGCCCTTGTTGTGCGGTTGGCCCACGAAGTAGGCGTGGGGGAGATGGCCGTAGAGGGCGTGGGCCGACTTTAAGGTGTCATCCGTTGAGCCGTCGTCCACCACGATGACCTCGACGCGGTCGGTCCCGAGTTGTTCCAGGACGGGAATCAGGCGCTGGTAGCCACGACTCAGACGGTCGGCCTCGTTATAGGCCGGGATGATGATGGAGAGAAGCGGATTCACGGGCGCGCCGCGCCAATCAGTCCGGACGTGAATAGTGGAGCCAGGGACACGTTGGTGCCACTGTGGGCCGCGGCGATGATGGTCGACGCCCCCCAGGGCCCGCTGCCGGCGTACATGACGACGTGGTCAACTGTGTGATCGCCGTCGAGGTTGTAATAGAAAAGCAAGTCACCGGGCTGCAGTGCCGTGAGGGGTACGTGGTGGAGTGCGGGCCACTGGGTCGAAGTCGTACGGGGAATTTGAATGCCGGCCCGGGCCCAGGCCCACTGGACGAGACCGGAACAGTCGAAGCCCACGCCGGGCGTTTCGCCACCCCAGACGTAAGGGACGCCGATCTGGCTCTTGGCGTAGGCGAGGGCGCGAAGTCCCTGGGCTGAACCGGCTATTTGGCCGATAACAGGTTTGACCAGCGCCCGCTGGATGGCCTCGGTGACGAGGTTGGCGGCGGCTTGTCCGCCCACGGCAGCCGCGGCGGCAATCGCCTTGGCCTGCCCGGCGAGGTCGTGGTGCTTGGCCGCGGCGACACCCACCGCAATCTCGTACGAAATAATCTGCGACTTCAATTGAGCCGTTACCTGGGTGAGTGTCTTTCGAGTCGCTGCCTCCAAGCGGAGATTGTTCGCCAGGAGAACCTGCAATTGATTCTGCTTGGCGGCGGCATTGCGCTGCTGCTGGGCCAACTGAGCGAGTGTTTGGTCGAGTTGCGTGCGCTGGTTCTGATACTGACGCTGCAGACGACGCAAGTTGCCGATGACCTCGTCTTCGTAGACGCGCCGCGCGTCCGACGAGGTCACTTTCTGATTGAAGAGGGACATAATTTGCGAATCCGCGATACCGAGCACGTACGCCCGCACCAGGTCCACACGCAATTTGGCTGTCGTGTCGGCGATTTCACCGCGGATGGTGACTTCTTGATGCTGAAGGGTGACGATGTGACTGTTAATGGAGGCCAGATCCACCTTGGCCTGGTCGTACTGGTTGGCCGTGATTTCCGAAGTCCGCTGTTGTTGGGCGAGCTGCGTGGACAATTTGGCTATGAGCGCCCGCGTCTGGGCAATCGATCCGGCACCGGCCGGACTGGCAACTGGAATTATCAGCCCCAGCCCCAGAAGGAGCGTGGTAAGGGCACGCGTGAAAGCGCCGCGAACACGGCCGTACGCCATGGGGCAAGCCTAGTGATGACCGGTGTGGGAACGGAGTCGCGAGAGCACTCCCGCTAGTGTGAGCGGGCGTGGGGGCGTAGCCCAATTGGCAGAGGCAGGGCGCTTAAACCGCCTCCAGTGAGGGTTCGAGTCCCTCCGCCCCTACCACGATTGAACGGGCCGGTGGATTTAGTAGCGTTGTCCCGTGGCTCAGAGCACTACAGGCAAATGGGTGTCGCGCGTCGCGGCGTCGGGTGGATCAAAGGCGTACAAGAAGTCGCGCCCCGGTAACTACTACGCCGTCTTGACCCTCATCACCCTGCTGGGCCTGTTGCTGACCGTGTACTCGCGTTACGAGTACCAGCACCCGGCCGGAGCAAACGCCACTCCGCCGGCCATTGGCACCAGTTGGTTCGTGGCCCTTGCGGCCGAGAACTGCGGTACTCCGGTCGGCCCGCTGGGTGTGGACCCGAGCTACCCCGGTGGCTACCACGTATTGCCGAACAACGTTCTCTCCATTAGCCCGAAGGTCTCCTCCGAAGCCGGTGACAGCGCCACTTTGGCGCGATTCGTCGCCGAGTACCCGGGCCTGACTTTGAACGCGAACACGATCGCCATCCCGAACAACAACGGCACCTCCAACCCGGCGACCACGTTCCACACAGGTGACACGTGTGCCGCGGGCACGAAGTACGCGGGCAAGCAGGGCGAGGTGAGCTACGCCTACTGGACGAACTTCGGCCAGGCCAAGCCCACCATCACGACCGACCCGTCGACGATCAAGTTCTCGAACTACCTGCGCATCACGTTGTCGTTCAACCCGAAGGGTGTCCAGCCGACTCCGCCGAGCCAGACCACGGTGAACGCGATGTACCAGGCCGCGGCGTCCTCGTCGACGTCCACGTCGGTGATCAATGTCACGTCGACAACTCTGCCGGTAACGACCTCGTCGGCCGTCACGACGACGACGTCGAGTCCGACCACCACCACGAGCCCGACGACGACCACGACGAAGGCTCCGTAAGGTCCCTCGTGCAGGCCATCATTCTGGTGGGTGGCCAGGGGACGCGGCTACGCCCGCTCACCTACGAGACGCCGAAACAGATGCTGCCCCTCGTCGGGGTGCCCATGATCGAGGTCGTCCTCGACTCCCTGCGCAACTACGGCATTTCTGAGGCGGTGCTGTCCCTGGGCTACCTGCCGGACCGCTTCATGGAGGCTTATCCGGACTCGACCGTCGCCGGGGTCTCCGTGCGTTACGCGGTGGAGCCCGAACCCCTCGACACCGCGGGTGCCATCAAATTCGCCGCCTCCGCCATCGGCGTGCGTGACACCTTCTTGGTCATCAACGGGGACGTTCTGTGCGACCTCGACGTGAGCGCCATGCTCGATTT
>CAWUMA010000107.1:0-3043 GCA_963923835.1 uncultured bacterium | reverse complement strand
TCTTTAGCCCCCTCACGATTCGCGATGTTCGTATCAAGAACCGTCTGTGGGTCTCGCCCATGTGCCAGTACTCGGCGAACGACGGTGTTGTGAATGCGTGGCACATGCAGTGGCTGGGCTCACTCGCCACCGGTGGCCACGGACTCGTGTTCACGGAGGACACCGCCGTGTCGCCTATCGGCCGACACTCACTCAGTGATGCGGGCATGTGGCGAGACGATCACGCGGCGGCGTGGGCGCCGATTGTTGAGTTCGGCCGTTCGTACGGGGCGACGATGGGTATTCAACTCGGTCACGCTGGCCGCAAAGCCTCCACGCGTCCACCGTGGATGGGGCGATCCCCGCTGACTGCCGATGAAGGGGGCTGGCTATCAATCGGTCCCAGCGAGATTCCCCACGAGGGGCACTCGTCGCCTCACGTTCTCACCGTCCCTGAAATTGCGAACGTGGTCGAGGAGTTCACCCGGGCCGCCCGTTTAGCCATGGTGGCGGGATTCCAGGTAATTGAGATCCACGCCGGGCACGGCTATCTCCTGCACCAGTTCTTGTCGCCCCTGTCGAACGCGCGCACTGACGAATACGGTGGCTCGTTCGAGAATCGAACTCGCCTGGTCCTCGAAGTGATGTCAGCGGTTCGGCGCGAGGTGGGTGACGGTGTGCCGGTCTTCGTCCGCCTGTCGAGCACCGACTACACCGACGGCGGGTGGACTCTCGACGACACCACCGCACTGTCGTCGTTGTTGAAGGCAGCCGGCTGCGACCTCATTGACTGCTCCTCGGGTGGTCTCGTGCCCATCAATCTGACTGAAGCCGATGTCGGACCCGGTTATCAGGTCCAGTTTTCCCGCGCCGTGCGTAGCGGTGCGGGGATTGCCACGGGTGCGGTGGGTCTCATCACTGACGCGCAGCAAGCCGAATCAATCCTCGGGGCTGGCGACGCTGATGCAATCCTCGTCGCTCGTGCCGCGATGCGAAACCCACACTTTGCGATGGCCGCCGCCGAACAATTGGGCGAAGTGATCGAGTGGCCGGCCCAGCTCGAGCGTGCGCGGCGCGTTCGGTAATTCCCCCTCTCACGTTGGTGGCGAGAACCGCGTCTTCAGCGCCCGTGCGTGTGAGAATCGGGTCGTGAGCAAAATTTTCGACTACCAGCCACACCCGAGAGCTAAAGAACTGGCTGAGGGAACGCCGGTCAAGTTGGCACACGTTCGCAAGACCGCCCATCGGAATCCGTTTGTGCGACTGAACGCCAAACTCGGCCTCCGCGTCACCTTGGCCGTGGGAACCATGTGGACGGCCTACCTGTTCACGGTGATCGCCTTTGTGGCCCTGCCGTCAGCCCTTCGTCAGGGGACCTACTACATCGTCGTCTGGCTCTCGAGCAGCTTCCTGCAATTGGTCTTACTGCCCATCATCATTGTGGGCCAGAACCTCCAAGCAGAAGCTGCGGACAAGCGGGCGGAACAGACCTACAAGGATGCCGAAGCCGTTCTCAAAGAAGCTCAGGAGATCCAGAATCACCTGGCCGCTCAGGACGAAGTCATCAATGGGATTGTGGCCAGACTCGAAAACCTCGTGAACGCGCCACGCCCCAAGGATTAGCGAATTTGGCTGTAGTAGTAGCGCAGAAGTTTGGTGCGCAGCGTGGCCCACGTCTCTTCGTGGCCAGAAATAACACCCATTCGGATGGATTCGCCGATGTAGAAAAGATCCTCCCACGGTGAGGTTCGAACCAGCGATTCAATGAATGTCACGGCGAACATCGAGTAGGCCATGATGCGAATCAGCACCCGAAGAAGCACCCGCTCGTCCTCCGAGAGATCATCGATTTCGGTCGTGATGCTCTCCAGTTCATCCATGTGCTCGCGCGCAGCCGTGCGAATGTCGGGGTGATAGGAGATCGCTAGTGACACCTCGAGCGTGAAGCGACGTCGATCCGGATCCATGACGGTCGCGTGGTGCAGCATTTTCGCCAGGTAGCCCGGTTCGAGGATGTTCACAAAGTTTACGAGGCGCATCCACGGGTCGATGTAGTCGTGGCGAAGTGCCGTCGCGATGAGCTGGCTTTTCGACGAGTAGATGTCGTGTGCAGTGGGGCAGCCAGCCACGCGGGCGATTCGTGAGAAGGTGGCGTGATCGACACCGGATCGGCCGACGACCACGAACGCCGCTTCGCTGAGGGCAATCCTGACAAGGTCGCGTTGCCGGGGGGCGAGAACCACCGGAAGGGGAACCGGTTCATTCATGGTGGACTCGTCCACTGCAGCCGTGAAGATGTTGGCGACAATCTGGCCGCCAACCTTCACCAGTTCCTCTTCCTCGAGGCGGTGGTGCAACATCAGAAGTCGCCCGGCGAGGACGGCGAAGACGGTCAGCGCCCTCGCATCACGCGGCTGGTACTCGCGGGTGGCGGGGTCGAAGTCCCGGACGTGCTCGTCTAAGAACGAGTCGATGACTTCACGGAGGGGTCCTTGGCGACGCGATACGAGAACGACGTGCAATCCCGCGACAAATTCGTCGGTGGCTTGCTCCATGGCGTCGAACAGGTTGATGACGTTGGCGGCGACGGGATCAACCGAAGCCAACTGGCACCACTGGTAGGAGGCGAAGACGTGGCTCTTCAGCACGGCTTCCCACGTGTCGATGATCATTTCATCCACGTCTTCGAAGCGTGCGTAGGTTGCCCCGTGAGTCAATCCGGCCCGCTGTCCGACCTCACGCAATGAGAGGCGGTCAACACCCTTGTCGAGGATTTCTTCAATGACGGCACGACGAATTTTCTCGTCATTGACAAGCGCACGATTGCTGCGCCGGCGGGTGGCGGCCATGTCCCGCAATCTAATGTGGGGCAACGGAAAGGGCAATATGCACGTCATCTGGGCAGCCACCACCACGACGAATCCCGACGTGCACAAGGGCGCGGTTCTGCCAGCTGCGCGGTTCATCGTGGTCGCCGTTCCTCTGGCGGCGATGAGTGCCTACCTCTTTTTCGTCGCACGCCGTCGCGGCCGTCAGTGAGCAACTTCCCCTACATCCCTCTCGA
>CAWUMA010000106.1:0-3049 GCA_963923835.1 uncultured bacterium | reverse complement strand
AAGTCACCGTGTTGCGGTGCACGGGTGCGAGATGACGCGGGTGGCGGCTACTGCTCGTCGTGTTTCGCGGGTGTCGGGGTGCGCGAGAGCGACGGGGCCTACTGCCTCGTGTGCGCCACCGAACTCGACAGCGAAGGGACCTGCCCGACCTGCAACTAGTCGGCGTGGGGGAAGCGCACCATGGCCAACTGGCTGGCGACGGCGACGAGCTGGCCGGTTTCGTCGAACAACTCGCAGCGCTCATCCACCAAGTTGTCCGAGACCACGACGCACCATTGACGCGCCCGCAACCACTCGCCGCGGGGCACACCGCGCACGAAGGTCGACAACTGGAGAGTGGGTGTCCACATGTGCGAGCCGAGGGGGAAGGTCGCCGGGGGCAGGGCGTCGGCGGCGAAGAGCAGGCTCCACGGGTCCCAATTGGATTCACCATCATTGAGCCTCATCCAACCGAGGATTTCGCCCCGTTCGCTCACCTCGCCACGAACCCACGCCACGCAACGCGGGTCGAGTCGCTGCTCGATCACGGTGCGGATGGAGACGTCGTCTGAGGGCGGCGGGACCGGAATCTCGTCGAGGGGCGTGACCTGCGGGGGAGTGGCGTCCACGTAGCGGACGTGGGGCTCATCGGCGAGTCGACCCAACGTCAGAACCGATTCGGTCACGACGCGGTCTTCTTGCCACATGGTGACGTGCGCGAAGGTGACGGCTCGCCCCACCTTCCGAACGTCGACGGTCAGTTCGACGTCATCGAGGGAGGGTGAACCCACGTAGTTGGTGGTCTGGGCCGTGACGTGGGTGTGGGTCGAACCCTGGGCGGCGGCTTCGGCCAGCCCGGCCGATGCGATGACGCACTGAAGGTAGCCCCCGTTGGGGTGGTTTCCACCGATGGTGTAGTTCGGGGACAACGTGGCGCGGTAGCGACCCCCGCCCAGGGGATCGACTCCGGCGGCAACGCGGAGGGCGCGGACGGGTTCTGACATAGTTCTCAACCCTAACGAAGTTGGCTCACCTCGTGGGCGTGGCCAACCCTGTAATGAGCCGTCGAGCATCGGCGTCGCTGCGCACCACGACGACGGTGGCTCCGGGGGCCTCGCGCGCGGCGTCGCCGGGCACGTGACGTCGGTAGTGGAGTTGCTTGTTCCACGACCAGAGCACGATGTTGCGCTCCGGATCGCGTGAGAAGAGTCGCCAGATTGACTCGCGGTTGCCGTTCCACAGTTCGGTCCGTCGTAGTCCTCGTGACACCGTGCGGCGAAAGACACGCCACGTCGTGCGCCACCGGGGCCGGTCAATGATGACGATGAGTGACGCGCGGGCCCACACCAGTGGTCGCACATCGCGGTAGTTGCCGTCAACGACCCATTCCTCACCGGCGATGAACTCGGAGACCCGGCGGGAGAACGATTCGCGGTCGAGGGGTGTCCACTCCGGCTGGTGGTACAGCGAGTCGAGTTCGAGGTGGGGCGCGCCGGTGGCCCTCGCGAGCGCCCGCGCGAGAGTCGTCTTGCCACTGCCCGAGGCGCCGTGTACCGCAACTCTCATGTGGCACCCCCCGTTCGTCTCCCATCTTCGCCTACGGCGGGGCGAGAGGGTTGGCCCAGCTCAGGGGGTGCTCATTCCACGGTGCGGGCAACGCCTGCAAAATAGCGTCGGCGATCACGATGTAGCCGGCGCGGTTTGGGTGGGGGTCGGGCCCGAAGGGCGCGGCGTAACACATCCACGTGAGTTGGGACGCGTGAAACGCATTCGACGGGACGCTGGTTCCGCCGAAGGTCACCGGGCTCCAGTCATCCGAACCAAAGGCCGAGGCCAGGTCCACGACAGGCACGTGCGACGCCCCGTAGGCGTCCGCCACGAGTCGGTTGGCTTGGACGAAGTACGAGTGCAGCCGACGTTCTTGGGTCCACGTCACCGAAGACGAGACCAGCGGACGGGCCACAAAAGGATCGTAAAAATTCAATCCCACGACGTCGACCTGCGGCCCGGCCGCGCTCACTATGTCGTGTGCGACTTTGGGCAAGTAGACCTGGTCATCGGTGAGAGCAGACGCGAAGCAGGCGTCGGACTTGGCCGATGACCACATGCACTGGTGGAGCAGGTTCTGCCCCAGGTCGATAATCACGATTCCGGGCCGAGACGAGTTGGCCCTCAGGAAACTCAGGGCCACCGACAGTTGGGACGACGGTGGGGAGTAGCAGTGATCCGATCGGAGACGTTTGCGCGGAACGTACATCCCGCGGGCCGTGGCGCCCGTACAGGCCAGATTGTGAACGTCGAAAGTTTCGCCGTTGAGTGCGGCGAACGTGACCAACATCGTCTGGTATCCGTCGTCGGTTGGCGTGGCGAGTTTGTTTGTGGCACCCAGTGGCTGCCAGCCAAGGGATGTCGATCCTCCAACAATGAGCAGAAAGGGCGGGGGGTTGGCATCGCCACCCACCCGTGCAGGCCACCATGTCACACCGGCGGCGATCAGCGCCAAGGCGAGGAGCGCTCGTCGCACGGTCGCAAGGTAGTGAGCCCTCCGTCCACCGAGCGCACGACGAGCCCATCTCACCTGAGTCGAAGCCGCTCAGGTTCGGCCGGCCCACAACGGATGATGCCCGCGCCCTCGGGAATTGAGATGTTTCCGGAGGTGGGTGGAGCAGAATGGCCCATGGCGGGCGTTGTGGCTAATGGCAGTACCGCGACAACGGTTTTTGTCGTGACCAATGTCCTCTCGCCCGTAACGTCGCGTGGTCACCGTTCAACACACAGGACCAGAACTCATGAGCAAGTGGACCTCACAGCAGTTGCCCGATTTCTCGGGTCGAACCGTCGTCATCACGGGTGCATCCAGCGGCATCGGACTCGTCGCAGCCAACGAACTCGCGCGGTGCGGAGCCAGTGTGGTGGCCGGCGTGCGCAATGTCGACCGTGCGACGAAGGTGCTGCCCGAGTCCGTTGATGTGCGTCAACTCGACCTCGCCAGCCTCGCAAGCGTTCGGACGTTCGCCCAGTCCCTCGACGGACCCGTGGACGTACTGGTGAATAACGCCGGCGTGATGGC
>CAWUMA010000105.1:0-3051 GCA_963923835.1 uncultured bacterium | reverse complement strand
ACAGTGCCCTTTCAGGCCGAGTACATCTGGATTGACGGAACCGAGCCGACGCACAAGCTGCGTAGCAAGACGAAGATTCTCGCCGACGGCAAGAAGCCGCCGATCTGGGGCTTCGACGGATCGAGCACGAACCAGGCGACGGGATCGTCGTCGGACTGCGTGCTGCGCCCCGTCTTCACCTGCCCCGACCCGCTGCGCGGACCCAAGGACATCCTCGTGATGTGCGAGGTCCTCAACGCCGACATGACCCCGCACCCGACCAACACCCGCGCCGCCCTCGAGGCCGTCGCGAAGAAGTACGCGAGCTTCGAGCCGATGTTCGGCATCGAGCAGGAGTACACCTTCTACCAGGGTGGCCGTCCCTACGGCTGGCCCGAAGTGGGCGAGCCGGCCCCTCAGGGTCCGTACTACTGCGGCGTCGGTGGCGACAAGATGCCCGGTCGTGACATCGTCGAGGCCCACACGCTGGCCTGCCTGCGCGCCGGTCTGGGCATCGAAGGCACCAACGCCGAGGTGATGATGGGCCAGTGGGAGTTCCAGGTCGGCATCCTCGACCCGCTCGCCGTCTCCGACCAGCTCTGGACGATGCGCTGGCTGCTCGAGCGCATCGCCGAAGAGTTCGGTGTCGATGTCAACTTCGCCGCCAAGCCGATGAAGGGTGACTGGAACGGCGCCGGTGCGCACACCAACTTCTCGACCAAGCAGATGCGCGCCGTCGGCGGTTGGGACCACATCATCGCGGGCTGCGAGGCCCTCGGTAAGAAGGTGAAGGAGCACGTGACGAACTACGGCGTCGGCATCGAAGAGCGCCTCACCGGTAAGCACGAGACCGCCCCGTGGAACAAGTTCAGCTACGGCGTCTCGCACCGCGGTGCGTCAATCCGCATCCCCGGTGGTGTGGCCCGTGACAAGCGCGGCTATCTCGAGGACCGCCGCCCGAACGCCAACATGGACCCCTACGTCGTGACCCGCCTGATCGTCGACACGATTTGTGGTGCCGCCAGCACGGGCAAGGCCGCGGCGAAGAAGGCTCCGGCCAAGAAGGCCGCCGCGAAGAAGACGGCGAAGAAGGCCCCGGCCAAGAAGGCCGCCAAGCGTAAGTAGGCAGTGACGAAAGTCCCGTCACCCTCCGGGGTGGCGGGACTTTCGTGTTTTTACGGCCCAATTGGGGCTTCGAGCGAAGGTGCGAGAATAGAGACATGAATCCGCAGGCTCAATACGTGTTGCGCACCGTGGAAGAACGCGGGGTGCGTTTCGTTCAACTCTGGTTCACCGACGTGCTCGGTGGGCTCAAGGCTTTCCACGTCACGCCGGCCGAACTTGAAGATGCACTGGAAATGGGCATGACCTTCGACGGCAGCGCGATTGACGGCTTCTCACGCGAGGTCGAGTCCGACGTCCTGGCCCGGCCCGACCTGACGACCTTCCAGCTTCTGCCGTGGCACGTGGAGGGATCGGGCATCGCCCGAGTGTTCTGCGACATCGTCAATATTGACGGCACGCCCTTCGAGGGTTGCCCGCGTCAGCGCCTGAAGTCCGTTCTGGCCGGCGCGCGGCGTGACGGCTTCCTCTTCTACGTTGCCCCCGAAGTCGAATACTTCTACTTCAATTCCGACAAGGATGCGACTCCGGTCGATCGCGGCGGTTACTTCGACCTCCTGAGCGACGACGTCGGCAATCAGCTTCGTCGACGCACCGTTCTGACGCTCGAAGAGATGGGCATCGGTGTCGAGCACGCTCAGCACGAGGATGCCCCAGGCCAGCACGAGATTGATCTTCGCTACACCGACGCACTGACAATGGCCGACACGTTGATGACCGTGCGCCACGTGGTGAAGGAACTCGCCCGCCAAGCCGGCATCTACGCCAGCTTCATGCCCAAGCCTCTCCCCCAGGTGCAAGGCTCGGGCCTGCACACCCACCTCTCCCTGTGGCGCGACGACACCAACGCCTTCGTCGGCGACGAAATGTACGGCCTCTCCGAGTTGGCGACGCAGTTCCTCGCCGGTCTCGTGCACCACGCCCCCGAGATCACGGCCGTGACCAACCAGTGGGTCAACTCCTACAAGCGCCTCGTACCCGGCGGCGAAGCACCCCTCGGTGCCGACTGGGCCCGCCACGACAAGGGCGCTCTGGTGCGCATCCCCAGCGTGAAGCCGGGGCGACTCGACTCGACCCGCCTCGAATACCGGGCCCCGGACCCCGCGGCGAATCCCTACCTCGCCTTCGCCGTCATTCTGGCGGCCGGACTTCGCGGCATCGCCGGTGACTACGAACTCCCGAAGGAAAACACCCAGGCCGCACCCCTCCCCCAGTCACTCGGCGAGGCCGTCGACCTGATGGCCCGTTCGGAACTGTTGCAAGAGACCCTCGGCGAACACCAGGTCGAGTGGTTCCTGCGCAACAAGCGCGCCGAGTGGAATGCCTATCGCGGCCAGGTCACCCCCTTCGAACTCGAGAACTACCTCCCGCAACTGTGAGCAACGTCGTTCTCTGCGTCCCGGCCTGCGAAGGACCTCTTCGAAAGGCACTAGAGGTGACCGGAGTCTCTCCGGCCGTCAGTCAGGAAGGCCGGATGGCCGACCTCGCCTCGATGGAACCGGCCAATGGTTACGCCGCAGCGGTCGTGAACGCCACTGAGATGGCCTTCACCGACGCCATGAACCTCTGTCGTCAACTTCGCGCCCGTGAACGGAGTGTGGGTCCGGTTCTCGTCATCGTCGACCACTATCAACTCGACGATCTGACCTTCCGCGAAGACTTGTTCGACGATTTTCTTGTGGCCCCGGTCAACGTGAGTGAGTTAGCCACCCGACTTCGCCACCGCCTCCGCCGGGCCGGCAGCGACGCGGTCGCCACGAGAATCGAGCATGGCGGCCTCGTCATGAACCTCGAGACGTACCAGGCGACCATCGCCGGTCGCGTGATGGACCTCACCTACATGGAGTACGAATTGCTGCGCTTCCTCGCGACCAACCCCCACCGGGTCTTCACGCGCGAAACGCTGCTCAGCCGCGTGTGGGGATACGAGTACTACGGCGGAGCGCGCAC
>CAWUMA010000104.1:0-3068 GCA_963923835.1 uncultured bacterium | reverse complement strand
GATATTCGAAGGTGTCGCGGCGGAACGGGACCGTCGTCACGTCACTCATCGTACGACCCTGCGAGCCACGAGGGCGAAGCGGCCACAGGGGCGCGCCGCGCGGTCGCTGAAGAAGACCTCGCCGCCGTCGGTGACGTGCTGCGCGAAGGTGACCTGCCCGTCGGGCACGCCGGACTCCCTGAGATGGTGGGAGACCACGGCCCGCAAATCGAGTCGTGATCGGTCACCATCGTCAGGGCGAAGGGCGTCAGGCACCTCGGCGAAACACTCGGCAACCTCGGGGCCGACCTGGTAGGTCTCGGCTGACACGGCGGGCCCCACGCCGACATACACGCGCGACGGGTCATCAAACTGCGCGAGCGCCGCGTGGAGAACACGGGCTGCGAGGCCGCGCCATCCAGCGTGCACCACGCTCAGTCGACGGGAATCGGCCACGACGAGGGGCACGCAGTCGGCGACGAGGACGCACAGCGCATCACTTCCCACCGTGGTCAGGCCGTCGGCCTCGCCGAGTGGGAGCTGGGAGTCACGCACGTGAGCCCCGTGGACCTGTCGCATGAAGACGAGCGGTGCGCCGGCGGCGTCGGCCACCAGGGCGCGGTTGGCCTCCACCGCGGCGGGGTCGTCACCCACGTGGTCGCCCAGATTGAGCGAGGCGTACGGCCCGGTGCTCACCCCGCCGAAACGGTCGGTCACGAAGGCGTCGACGCCGAGCTCACGCAACGACTCGAAGACGTGCACCGTGAGGGGGCCGCGCTGTTCGGGCGTGAGGCTCATGGCCCGTCCGTCGAGCACGCGGCGCACAACCCGCGGGCGTAGATGACGTGGTGGTCCAGGCGGAACCCGCGGGACTCGGCCAGCTCGGCCAGTTGTCGGGCGAGGTCGTCGCAGGGAATGTCGACGCTCGACCCGCACGACTCGCACTCCACGTGATGGTGGTGGGAGGTTTCGTCGCAGCGGCGGTACCGCCCGTCACCGGGATCGGGGGAGCGCTCCACGAGTCCGTCGTCGAGCAGGCGGGCCAACTCGCGGTACACGGTGGCCAGACCAATGGGGTCACCGAGTTCGGCGACGCGGGCGTGCACGTCGCGGGCCGATGCGAATCCGGGGAATGTCGACAGGGCCGACAGAACGGCTGGTCGCGTCTTACGCGCCACCGGCCACCACCGCGGCCATCGCCACGACGCCCACGATGGTGGCCACCAGCGTCATGCGCGACGGGTGGCGGGCGTGGGCCTCGGGCAGGATGTGCGAGGTTGCGATGTAGATCACGATGCCGGTGAACAGAGCCAGGTACAACGCAATGTCGCGCTCACGCACCAGGACCAGCGAACCCAGCGCGGCGCCGCCGACCCGGGCCACGAGGTCGAGGGCGAGTAGCCAGCGGGCCCGGTTGCTCCACTGGTTGCCCTTGACGAGGAACGACACCGTGTTGAGTCCGTCGCTGTAGGCGTGCACGGCAAGTGCCACCGTCACGGCAACTCCGAGGCTGGTGGTCACGTGGAAGGCTGCGCCGATGCCCACGCCGTCCAGGAAGACGTGGCCGGTCATCGCGAGGGCGCTGAGCGTGCCCACCACGTGACGGTGTTCGTGGGACTCGTCGTAGTCCGAGTCGTGGGGCTCGTGGGTGGCCACGGCCTTTTCGACGACATGGAGAAAGAGGAAGCCCACCACAATGGCCACCGACACGAGGGGGAGTCGTCCCCAGCGGGTGTGGTTCGCCGCAAACACCGTGGGGAGAAGATCGAATCCGACCAGTCCGAGCAGGAGACCGGCCGAGAGGCCCAAGGCCAAGTGCAGTCGGTCGCGCGTTCGAAGGGCCGTCAGGCCCCCGAGGGTCGTGGCGAGAGCCGTGGCCGCGGCAAAGGGGAGGGCCAGATGCACCGCGCCAGCCTAGTTATTTTGAGAATGATTTTCAATTCTGGCTCCACCACCCCGTTAGGGTGACCGGCGTGCCCCTGCTCGAGCGCACCTCTCTTCCCTCCGCGGGCACCACGGTCGATCTCGCCGTCTCTGGTGGGCCTGATTCGGTGGGGTTGACATTGCTGGCGGCTGAACGCGGGCTGGATGCCCACCTTCATCACGTTCGCCACCATCTGCGTCCCGATGACCACCTCGACGCCGAACTCGTGCGCGAACTCGGTCGTGACCTCGGGTTCCCCGTCACGGTGTACGACGTTGCCGTGGACCACGCCCGTGGCCTCGAGGCCGGAGCGCGGGCTGCCCGTCGAGCCGCCCTACCGCCGGGTGCACTCACGGCCCACACAATGGATGACCTCGCCGAGACGATGTTGTTGAACGTCGTGTGGGGTGCGGGCCTCGAGGGCCTCTCGCCCCACGTCCGTACGGACACGGCGCCACTACTGGACATCCGTCGGGCCGAGCTTCGCGCCTACGTGGAGGCGTCGGGCCGGCCGTTCATTCTCGATCCCACCAACGATGACCGCACGCGACGCCGGAATGCAGTGCGTCACGAGGTGATGTCCCTGCTGGGTCAGGTCGGGGAGCGCGACGTGGTGCCACTACTCGCCCGTTCGGCCCGCCTGATCGCCGACGAGTTGGCCTGGCTGGACGAGGCCACGGCGGCCGACCGTGAGTTGCGGCTCACCGAGGCCGATTGCCGGGAACTGGCACAGTGGCCGGTGGCACGCCTTCGTCGTTGGTTGCGCCGCGAACTCGTGGTCGAAGAGTCTGACGGAACCCATCCGCCATCGGCCGCTGACGTGGAACGAGCGGTGTCGGTCGTGCGCGGCGAGGCCACGGCGTGCGAGTTGGCCGGAGGCCGTCGGCTGTCGAGGACTCAACAGCGCCTGCGACTTTCGTAGGGCTCCACTACTGTTTTCGCCATGGCCATCGAATCGGATCTGCCCGCGTGGGCGGCCCACGAACTGGGCCGCGTGATTGTCTCCACCGAGCAACTCGAGGCCCGTATCAACGAACTCGGCGCACAGATCACCCGTGACTACGCCGACAACCCGCCGCTGTTGGTGTGCGTGCTCAAGGGTGCCGTGACCTTCATGGCCGACCTGATGCACGCCATCGAACTGCCCGTGCACGTGGACTTCATG
>CAWUMA010000103.1:0-3070 GCA_963923835.1 uncultured bacterium | reverse complement strand
TGACCACGCGCCACATGGTCTGCCACCACGTGGCCCCCAGGGACTGACTCGCCTCAATGAGGTCTTGGGGTACCGCCGAGACGACCTCACGAGCCACGGCGACGAACGTCGGGAGAACCATGACGGCCAGGACGACCATGGCTAGAAACAGCGATTGCGAGGCGTACTGATTGGGCGGGCCGAAGATGTGGGACGCCAACGGCAGGCGACCGAGGAACGGCTCCACGTGCTTGAGAGCCCAGGGGCCCAGGGCAATGAACCCCCACGCGCCATAGACGACGGAAGGAACGGCGGCGAGTAGTTCAATCAACGTGGCGGTGATCACCTTGAGGCGGCGCGGCACCAGGTACACGATGGCCAACGTGGCCGCGGTACCCACAATCACGGCGATGAAGACGGCGCCCAGCGACGACTGAATGGTTCCGACAATCTGGGGCAGGGCGCCGAACTGACCCACCTCGCTACCCCACGTGGTCGAGGTGAGGAGAGTGAGGGGCTGGTGCCCAAGGACGGGCCACGCGCGGTACACGAGGTTGCCGACGAACAAGAATGCGACAACGGAGAACAAGAAGGCGAAGCCCGCAAGTGACCGCTCATACCAAGAACGTGAGATGGCGGCGGGAGAACCCGCCGCCATCTCCCCGACCGGAGAAGTCGTTCCGTTACCGGATCGTTGCGCCATGTGCGCCCTACGCCTCCCGAATCTCCACTAGTGGGTGACCGCCAAGCAGGCCGTGGCACCGCACATGACCTTGTTCAGGGAATTGCGAACCGCATTCTGAACGGCCGTCGGCAGGGCCGCGTAGCCAACTGCCGGAGCGAATTTCTGGCCGGCGTGAGTGGCCCAGTCCAGGTACTTCACTCCCGCCTCGAGGTTTGTCGCGCTCTGTGCGCCGCTGCCATTGTCGCTCTTCGGCACGATCGCCCAGCTGAAGGTCGCGAACGGCCAGGCCTTACCGGCCGCGTCGGCCTGGTTGTTGATGTCAAAGTCATCGGTGTTAATCGCACCCGAAGCCAACTTGTTGGCCGCGGCCGCAATGACACCGTTCACGCTGAACTTGATGAACTTGTGGGTCTGCGCGTTGGGCAGGAGAGCCACCTGAAGAGCGGGGTCGTTGGCGAGCAGAACATAGCTCGCTTCGACATATCCAATCGCACCCACGTTGTTCTCGACGTAGGTCACCATGCCACCGTTGCCTGACTCGACACCCTTCGTGTAGGTGGTGCCACGTGACGAATCGAGGTTCGGGGCGTTGTCCCACAGCGGGGCACCGTTGAAGGAGTAGTCCATCTGCTTACCCCACAGCGTCTGGGGAACATTGCCCGGCCAGTAACACGCGGCCGTCATGTCGACTCCGGCAGCGGCCTTTTGGCTCGGCACCTTGACGCCGTTAATCTTCACGGTCGCCGTCGACAGCGTGAAGTTGGGAGTGCAGCCCGAGTCTGCGGCCTTGTTGGCGAGATACGCGTCGTTGAGATAGTTCTCGAAGGCGTAGTTCGTGCCGCCGCCACCCGAGCGGAACGCCACCTTGATCTGCTCGTCGGACGACGACAGGGCGTTCAGCAACTTGCCGTTCGTGCTCGCCGCGCCACCCTGGAGAGCCACGATCTGCGGGTTCTTCCACGAGGTAATGGCCCCATCGAAAATCTGGGCAATCACGGCCGGGGTGAGCTTGAGGTTGCTCACGCCGGGAAGGTTGTAGGTCATCACGGCGCCACCGAGCAGGAAGGGGACCTGCACGTAGTCCGACACCGTCACGCCAGAGGGCACCGTGCCCGAGGCCGACGCCATTGGCTGGTCGGAGAAACCGATAGTGGCGAGGAATCCGCCAGCGTTGTTGGTCACCGCGTTACGTCCATAACCCGAACCGGAGTTCGAACCCGACGTCGGGTACGGGTTAGGCGAGAACGTCACCTTGGGGTTGGCGCCGCCGTAGGCCTTCACGCCATTGACGATGAGGTTGCCCGTCTGAACACCGATCAGGGGCTGGTCAAAGGTAGAGCCACCCATATTGACGGTGGCGGTAGAAGTCTTCAGGTCGAGGTCGCTCGACTTGCCATCGCCTTGAACGGCAAAGGCGGGGGCCGACAAGGCCACCACTCCGAGGGTCGCCAGGGCCGTCGTGGCCAGGGACCGAAGGGACTTCTTCATTCATTCCTCCTTGCGAACCGGCCGGACCATCCCACCGGGATGTTGGCCCCAGTGGCCAAATCATCAAGTCCAAACCTAGAGAGAGCAGGTAAACGGAAGGTGAAACGCGGGTCGCTCAGAGATGAAATGTTGATGGAAAAATGCCCTAGTCGCAGCAGGAATCCCGCCAGCCACAGCCTGAGCAGCGGAAATGGGCGTGCTCGGCGTAGAGGCCTCCCCCACACTGCGGACACTCCGCGAACGGGGCCAGCGGGGAGCGGCATTCCTGGGCGGAAGAGTTTGTCGAAGTGGTCGATTCGGTCACTGTGACATATTGCTTGGACATCGAACGGCGGTGGTGGATACGGGTGTTGAATGGGTGCATGCAACTGCCCGTGCGTCCGGTCGCTTACATCCGCAACAACCGGAGCGAGGCGCTCGATGACAACTGGAGCGACGTGGTGAGCACCGTGGAACTCGCCGACGACGTGCCCGGCGAATCACTCAACGGCCTCGACCAGTTCTCGCACGTCGAGATTGTTTTCTTCGCCGACTGGGCCGAGGACGTCCCGCCGGGGCCATGGCACCGCCACCCGCGCGGCAATCCCGATTGGCCCGATGTCGGCATATTCGCTCAGCGCAATAAGGATCGCCCCAATCGAATCTTGTTGAGCACCGTCAAACTCGACGCTGTCGGCCCTCGCTCGCTGACGGTTCGCGGTCTCGACGGTATTGATGGAACGCCGGTCTTGGACATCAAGCCAGTGTTTCGCTGGTCCGTTCCAGACGAACCTGTTCGCGCGCCCACGTGGTCCGACGAACTCGGACGGAACTACTTCTAACGCTCTGAGTCGCTGAAAGCCCGGTACCACGCCTCGACGTCATCGCGCGGCGGGCACTGAGCGGGACCGAGACGACCAATCGCCACCGACGCCGCGT
>CAWUMA010000102.1:0-3081 GCA_963923835.1 uncultured bacterium | reverse complement strand
TCGACGAGGTTGGCCCGCTCGAGGTAGTCCATGACGACGCGGCTACCCGGGGCGAGCGAGGTCTTCACCCACGGCGCCACGCTGAGCCCCTGCTCGACAGCCTTTCGCGCGACGAGTCCGGCGGCCACGAGGACGGCCGGGTTGGAGGTGTTTGTGCACGAGGTGATGGCGGCGACCGTCACGGCGCCGTCACGCAGGTGGGCGGCCGACGCCGTTCCTTCGACCGACTTGGGTTCGCGGCCGAGGGCCTCACGGAAGGCGCCCTTCGCGGTCGTGAGGGTCACTCGGTCCTGGGGGCGCTTGGGGCCGGCGAGCGAGGGGACGACCGTCGACAGGTCGAGCTCCACGTACTCCGAGTAGATCGGTTCGGCCGAGGTCGAGTCGTGCCAGATGCCCTGGGCCTTGGCGTAGGCCTCGACGAGGGCCAGCTGCTCGGCGCTGCGGCCAGTGAAGGCGAGGTAGTCAACCGTGACCTGGTCAATCGGGAACAAGGTGCAGGTGGCACCGTATTCGGGGGCCATGTTGCCGATGGTGGCGCGGGTCTCGAGCGACAGACTCGACACTCCCGGGCCGTAGGCCTCGACGAACTTGCCGACCACGCCGTGCTGGCGCATGAGCTGGGTGATGGTGAGCACCACGTCGGTGGCGGTGACACCTTCCTTGGTCGCACCCGACAGGCGCAGACCGACCACCGGCGGGATCAGCATGGACGTGGGCTGACCGAGCATCGCGGCCTCGGCCTCGATTCCGCCCACGCCCCAGCCGAGCACGCCGAGTCCGTTGACCATCGTCGTGTGGGAGTCGGTGCCCACCACCGTGTCGAGGTAGGCCACACCCTCGTGTTCGAAGACCACGCGGGCGAGGTGCTCCAGGTTCACCTGGTGGCAGATTCCCATCCCCGGGGGAACGACGCGGAACTGCTGGAAGGAGTTCTGGGCCCACTTCAAGAACGTGTAGCGCTCGGCGTTGCGCTCGTACTCCACGGCGACGTTTTCGTCATACGAGGAGGCCGTGCCGGTGTGCTCGAGGATGACCGAGTGGTCGATGACGAGCTCGACGGGCACGAGCGGGTTGATCTTCGAAGCGTCGCCACCGAGGGCGATGATGGCGTCGCGCATCGAGGCCAGGTCGACCACGGCGGGAACACCGGTGAGGTCCTGCATGAGGACGCGCTCGGGCGTGAAGGCGATCTCACGGGCATCGTCACCCGCGGCTTCGCCGTGACGTCCCGGAGTCTCGGCCCAGCGAGCGAGCGCCTCGATGTCCTGCGCGGTCACCTTCACGCCGTCTTCGTGGCGGAGCAGGTTCTCGAGGAGGACCTTGATGGAGTAGGGAAGGCGGTCAGCGCCCAGTTCCCTAAGTCGCGGTGCGAGGAGGGAGTAGTAGGTGAGGGACTGACCCTCGACTGAGAGGCTGGACCGGGCGTCAAAGGAGTTTGCTGAAGTCATGACCGCAGACTACACGCATTTATCTTGACGTCAAGGTATTGTGGCGCGATGACCCTCTCCCCACCACACGACGAAGTTTCCCGATTGGTAGCGGGTTGGCGTGAGGCGCTGCCGGGGGTTGACGTGTCACCCCTTGAAGTGTGGTCACGGGTATCTCGATTAGCGCAGCACCTCAAGCGTCAACGGACGGCGGTCTTCGCTCGCCATGATCTGGCCACGTGGTCCTTTGATGTTCTCTCGGCCCTACGACGCAGCGGCCCGCCCTACGAACTTTCGCCGGGTGAATTGATGGAGCAAACCCTGGTGACCTCGGGCACAATGACCAATCGCCTTCGTCATCTGGAAGACCAAGGCTTGATCACTCGGCGTCGTGACCCCGATGATGCCCGTTCGATCCGCGTGCGCTTGACCCCAAGGGGCACACGGCGGGTTGATGCAGCGCTGAAGGACTTAGTTGACCGAGAAGACCAACTCCTCGCCAGCCTGGGCCCTACGCAACGCGACCAACTCGCCACCTTGCTAACTGTGGTCGTGCAGCCCTTTGATTCCTACGGCCAGATCGACTAAGAACCGCACCACGACGGAGTGGTCGCGACAACCATTTTTTGAGATAAAAAAAACGCCCGGGCGATTTCTCGCCCGGGCGTTTTTTATATGAATACTCTGCTACGCCGTCGCGATCACTGTGCGGGCACGAGCAATCTTTGCGGTGTGCTTGATGCCACCGGCGTGGGCCATCACGGTGACGGAGTAGTCATGCGCGGCGAAGTAGAGGCGCAAGAACGAGGCCACGGCCTTCGCGCGCTGACCACTCAGGTACACGTTGTAGGAGCGTGAGCCCCGAGCGTCGGCGTAGCCGGTCACGTGAACACGGTGAACGCCGGCGGTTGCGACAGCCGCCGCGAAGGTGCGAAGGGCACGCTGGGCACCAGCGGACAAACGCCATGAGTCCGTGCCGAAATACACCGCTGACCGCGTTGAGCCCGTCATCGGGGCCGAAACCAGGAAAGACTGCTGGGCCTGGGTGGCGGCCGAGTAGCTCGAGCCATTGCCCGGGTCATTGAAGTTCAATACGCACGTACCCGCGCCGATGAAGTTGACGACGAGACTGCCGTCTACTTCGCTGACGGTGCACACAGCGGACGACGAGGGGTCGGCAGTGATGACGACGGCATCACCGGATGTCGACGTGGCCGTCGGCAGGTAGTACTGGCCGCCCACGGTTGCATCGGTCGGAGCCGACGATGTCACGGTGATCGAAGCGGGGGTGGAAGCCTGCGGGGAGAAAATGTAGAGACCACCAGCGGTTGCCTGCCACACGTTGTTTCCGACGGGCAGGATTTGAGTCGAACCGTTCAGTCCGTTGTCGATTGTGTCAATAACGTTGCCATTGCTGTCGACCTTTTCGGAGTACGACGAGCTAATGGCCGACATCCAGATATCGCTGCCGTCGACGGTCACTGAGAAAAGTCCACCACACGTCGTGCAGTGAACGACCTGCGTCTGTTGCAGCGTCACCGTGTTGTAGGCGACGTAGACGCCCTTGTTGACGGAGTAGTCGGCACCACCCACGTACGCGGTTGTGCCGCTAAACGTAATGTCGTTCGGCGCGCTGAATCCGGTGTAGTCAAGC
>CAWUMA010000101.1:0-3105 GCA_963923835.1 uncultured bacterium | reverse complement strand
CGATGCCGTCGAAGTAGTGCCAGCGCGCCAGGAAGACGAAGCTGTTCACCGTGTTCGGCGCACCGGCCGCGTCGAGCCACAGCTCCATGGTCCCCTTCGAGGTGACCATCGTGGCGTGATAGGTGCGGTTCGGGTCGATGATCATCGACGGCGCCGCGTCGAAACGCTGGCGCTGCGGGCTTGATCCGTCGGCGGCGGGAATGTCAGTCACGGTGCTCCTTGGTTACTTGGCCGGGGTGACCGACACGAGGTCGACCACGAAGATCAAGGTGTCGTTCGGCGCGATGCCCGAGCTACCGGCGCTGCCGTATCCCAGGTTTGGCGGCAGGACGAGTTCGCGGCGTCCGCCGACCTTCATGCCCGCCAGACCACTCACCCAACCGGGGATGAGGTGCCCGGTGTCGAGCGTCGACGAGAAGGGGTTCGGCCACGAGCTCTGCAACACCTTGTGCGTCGCGTAGTCGGCCAACACGTACTGGGCGCTGAAGGTGTCACCCGTGTTCAGCGTTGTGCCCGTGCCGACGATGAGATCGGTGCGCTCGGGAACGGTGGGTGCGGCTGAGGTCGGCACCACCACGGTGGGCGCCGTGCCGAACTTGCCCGCGGCCTGGGGCTCAGTGACCGGAGTCCAGGCTTGGGGTGTGACCGTCGTCGTGGTCGACAACGACGTTGTCGTGGTCGTGGCGAGGGTGGTCGAGGTGGCCAGCGTCGTCGTGCTGGTGTTGTTGCCGGACGAACCGGCGAAGAGCAGTGATCCAGAGAGGACAACCACCACGGCAATCACGGACACGATGACCGAGCGCCGCACGTTGCGTCGACGGGCCGCCTCTCGACGCTGCTGTTCCATCTTGAGCCGGCGGGCCGCCTTCTGTCGTTCGCGTTTGGTCGTTGCCATTCGGTCGATGTTAGTTGTCGCCTCCGAAAGCCGCGGGGGCTCCAAGTAAAGTGGTGAGCCATGGCGCTCATCGTTCAGAAATTCGGCGGCACGTCCGTCGGTGATGCGGAGCGCATCCGGGCCGTCGCCGACCACGTGGCACGCACCAAGTCCGAGGGTAACGACGTGGTGGTCGTGGTGTCGGCCATGGGCAAGCAGACCGACGAGTTGCTGCGTCTGGCCGACGAGGTGTCGCCGACGCGGCCACCCCGCGAACTCGACATGCTTCTCACCTCCGGCGAGCGAATTTCGATGGCACTGGT
Organism: uncultured bacterium; assembly: GCA_963923835.1. Lineage (GTDB taxonomy): Bacteria > Actinomycetota > Acidimicrobiia > Acidimicrobiales > RAAP-2 > RAAP-2. Next base: position 1,908 of record CAWUMA010000101.1, on the reverse strand, counting down.
CTCCATGGCCCTGAAGAACGTGGGCGTGGACGCCGCGTCCTTTACCGGGTCCCAGGCCGGCATCATCACCGACACCGCTCATACCAAGGCCAAGATTCTCGAGATTCACCCCGACCGGATCCGTGAAGCGCTCGATCAGGGACTCGTTCCCGTGGTCGCCGGCTTCCAGGGCGTGTCGACCGAGCGCGACATCACCACGTTGGGTCGAGGCGGCTCCGACGTGACGGCGGTGGCCCTGGCGGCCGCGCTGCACGCCGACGTGTGCGAGATCTACACCGACGTGACCGGCGTGTTCTCCGCAGATCCGCGCGTCGTGCCGAAGGCCCGACGCCTGGCTCGCATCAGTTCCGACGAGATGATGGAAATGGCCGCCACCGGTGGCCGCGTCCTCATGCTGCGTTCGGTCGAATTCGCCCGCCGACACCACGTGCCGTTGCACGTGCGGTCAAGTTTCACCTGGGAACCGGGCACCTGGGTGGTTGAGGAGGACAGCACCATGGAAGACGCCGTCGTATCGGCCATCACCGACGATGTGTCGGAAGCCAAGGTCACGGTGTCGGGCGTGCCCGACCAGCCCGGCGTCGCGGCGACGTTGTTCCGCGAACTCGCCGACCGTGGCATCAACGTGGACATGATCGTGCAGAACTCGGGAGCCAACGGTCTCACCGACATCTCCTTCACGGTCGGTAAGACCGACCTGGACGCGGCGATGGTCGCCTGCGAGAAGATTCGCGCGCAGATCGGCGCCGCGGCGGTGACCAGTGATGACCAAATCGGACGGGTGTCGGTCGTCGGGGCGGGTATGAAGTCGAGCCCGGGCGTCACGGCCCTGATGTTCGAGACGCTCTCGGCCCACGGCATCAACATCGAAATGATCTCGACGAGTTCGATCCGCATCTCGTGCGTGGTGCGGGCCAACAAGGTGGGCGACGCCGTGCGGGCGCTCCACACGGCCTTCGGCCTCGACGCCAACTCCTAGACTTCGTCCATGCGTATCGCCGTTGTCGGGGCCACCGGTCAGGTGGGAACCGTCATGCGCGCTCTGTTGCGTGAGCGCAATTTCCCCGTCGACGACATCCGTTTCTTCGGATCGAGCCGCTCGGCGGGCACGACCCTGGAGTGGAACGGCGAGCAGGTCGTGGTCGAAGACGCCGCGACGGCCGACTTCACGGGTATCGAGGTGGCGCTGGCCTCGGCCGGTGCCACGTCCTCGCGTGAACTCTCCCCGAAGATGGCCGCCGCCGGTGCCATCGTTGTCGACAACTCATCGGCGTGGCGGATGGACCCCGACGTTCCCCTTGTCGTGTCCGAAGTCAACCCCGACGCGCTGTCGTCGATCCCCAAGGGCATCGTGGCCAACCCCAACTGCACGACCATGGCGGCCATGCCGGTGCTCGCCCCGTTGCACCGGGTCGCTGGGCTGACGCACCTCTTCGTCGCCACGTACCAGGCAGTGAGCGGTGCGGGCCGCGAGGGCGTGGACGAGTTGGCCGGTCAACTCGACGCCACCCGTGACCGTGACCCGCGAGTTTTAACCTTCGACGGCTCGGCCTTCGCGCTTGAGCCCGGCGTCAAGTTCCCGATGACCATCGCGCACAACGTCGTGCCCCTGGCGGGCACCGTGGTCGATGACGGCACGCTCGAGACGGGCGAGGAACAGAAGTTGCGCTTCGAGAGCCGCAAGATTCTCGACATACCCCACCTGGTCGTCGACGGCCACTGCGTGCGGGTGCCCGTCTTCACCGGTCACTCGCTGGCGATTACGGCCGGATTCGAGCGTCCGATTTCCCCGGCCGAGGCGACGTCGCTGCTGTCCGGCGCGCCGGGCGTGGTGTTGAGCGATCTGCCGACGCCCCGTCACGCCGCCGGTCAGGACCCGACGTACGTCGGACGCATCCGTCCGGCCAG
>CAWUMA010000100.1:0-3127 GCA_963923835.1 uncultured bacterium | reverse complement strand
GCGTGGTGACGTCCTGGCTCACCAGCGAGATGGCCTCCTGGCGCAGCGTGCGCATCCCCTGCTTGACGGCCATGTTGCGCAGTTCTTCCTGGGTGGCCCATCCGACAACCAGTCGACGGATCTCCGGGGTCATCACGAGAAGTTCGTACACACCGATGCGGTCCTTGTAACCGGTGTGGCTGCAAAAGCCGCAGCCCGCGCCGCGGTAAAACGTCGTCTTGGGTTCTCCCCCGCTCTCTTCGTAGAAGAGACGCTCCTCGTCACTCGGCTCGTAGGCCTCGATGCACGACGGGCAGATACGGCGCAGCAGTCGCTGGCCGACCACGGCGAGCACCGACGAGGCCACCAGGAACGACTCGATACCCATGTCGAGCATGCGGTGCAGCGCCGAGACCGAGTCGGTGGCGTGCAGCGAGGACACCACGAAGTGACCGGTGAGCGCCGACTGCACGGCCACGCGGGTCGTCTCCACGTCACGGACCTCACCGACGAGGATGACGTCGGGGTCCTGACGCAGAATCGACTTCAGACCGGTCGCGAACGTGAGGCCGGCCTGCTCGTTGGTCTGAATCTGGTTGATGGCCGGGAAGACGTACTCGACGGGGTCCTCGATGGTCATCACGTTGAGCGACTCGTCGCGAATCTCGCCCAGGGTGGCGTAGAGCGTCGTGGTCTTACCCGAACCGGTCGGTCCGGCGCAGAGCACCATGCCGAAGGGGGCGCGCACCAACTTCGCGAAGGTCTCGTACGAGTCGGCGGGCATGCCCAGGTCCTTGAGCTTCAGCACCGAGCGTGTCTTGTCGAGGATTCGCATGACGCAGTTTTCGCCCATGATCGTCGCGACCGTTGCCACGCGCACGTCCACGGAGCGGCCGTCGATGGTCACCGTGAGCTGGCCGTCCTGGGGCCGGCGACGCTCGACGATGTTCATGTTCGCCATGATCTTGATGCGGCTCACGAGGCTCGGCCCGATACTCGCGGGCAGGGTCATGATTTCTTTGAGAGCACCGTCGATACGGAAACGCACTCGGACTGAATCATCCGACGGTTCAATATGCACGTCGGACGCGCGGTCGCGCATCGCCTGGGTGAGAATCTCGTTGACGACCTGGACGACGGGCGCGTCTTCGGACAGCAGTTCGGGTTCGGCAACGTCAGCGCGACGACGGGATCCCTCGATGGTCTCGAAAGTGGCGACCAGCTTGCCGATGGCGTCATCGGACCGGTACGCGCTGTCGAGCGCCCAGGTCACGTCGCTGTAGGGCGCGACACACAAATCAACGGGCGCACCGATGGCCATCTCGAGCGAACTCACGAGTCCCGGCATGGGCTCAACGACCGCGACGCGCACCGAACCCGATTCCGTGAGGTCCAGCGGCACGGCGCGCAATCGTCGAGCCAGGGGCTCGCTCACGCGGCTGGTGGTGTCCACTTCGGGCACGGTGCGGCGAAGGTCAACCATGGGCCAGCCGGCCACCCGGGAAACGCATTCGGCCACGCCGTTCGCCGGAACGCCCGATTCGAGGAGGGTCAGGACCAGGCCCCGACCGGTGCGCTGGTGGTCGCGGGTCGCGCGTTCCACCTGGGCCGCGGTCGCCACCTGATCGGCCACGAGCGCGGCGGCCACTTCGGCCATGAGGTCGTCGAGTTCGTGAACCACGGGGGCCGACGAGACAGCCGGCGCCTTGGCCTTGAAGGCCGTCACGCTGCCGTCGTCACTTCCCTTACGAAAAAGTCGCTTATTGGCCACAATGAACCCATCTGTCCGACACGGAACTACCCAAAAAATTGTACTCGCCATCGAATCGAATTTGGGGCCACAAACCCTGTTTTCCCAGCCCTCGCCCCGTTCTCTCTTACAGTGACAGCGTGAGTTACGTGCTGCGCGGCACCGACGTGAGTGCGTGCGTGCACCAATTAGCCCTGCGCTGGGGTCCGCCCCAGCCCCTCACGACCGCCCCCCTCTCCCCCGAGGGCCAGCGCCGCATCCGCGAAGCCCAGCGGTGGCGCGACGAAGCCATTGCCCGGATCGTCGCCAGCCACCCCGGTTCAGTGCTCGCCAGAAATGTCGAAGACACCGTGGACGCCATCGCGCGCGGTGTGGATGTCATCGCCGACCCCCGCCTGCCCGATGACGACGAGGGGCATCGCCGGGCCACGGTGCACGCCCTGGTGCGGGTGGGTCGCCGCGGAGAGTTCTTCACCTACGCCCCGGTCATCGTGCGCAACGCCGAAATCGTCGAGCCCAGTTCAACGCGCCAACTCCCGGTCACCTCGCTCGAGAGCCTCTCCCCCATGACGGCCACGGTGCGCGGCGGGGTGGCCCCGCGAGCCTCGGTGACCCGCTACGGACTCAGCCTCGTGCACACCCTCGAGATGCTCGCCGCCAACGGCCACGCCGACGCCCACCGGCGCGGCGCTCTCGTCGACCGTCAAGGTGAGGTCTGGTGGTTCCACCTCGGCAACGACGACCACCCCCGCTTCAACCACGAGGTGTACGGCCATCAGTACCGTGAGCGACTCGCCGTGCTCGAGGCGCACGAACGGTGGTCGCGTGACGGTGGTGACTTCCCCACCCGGCCGGCGTGGCACCGGGCCTGTGACGCGTGCGACTTCGCCGCGGTGTGCGAGGCCGAACTCTCGGTCGCCGACGACGTGTCCCTCGTGCGCTTCACGAACTTCGAGCAGCAGGAGTTGCTGCGTGACCATGGCGTGACGACGCGGGTGCAATTGGCGGCCCTCGACCCGGTGCGCGCCGCCAAGGCCCGGGACCTCCCCGGCCAGGCCCTGGCCGCCGACGCCGGCGTGGAAGAGCACCTCGGTCGCCAGGTGACCAAGCTCGACGAGTTGATTTACCGCGCCCGCGTCAGTGTGGCCGGCAGCTACCTGCGCATCGGACCGGCCGAGGCGACCTCGTGCCCGACGGCCGACGTCGAGATTGACGTGGACATGGAGAGCTACAACGACGTCACCTACTTCTGGGGTGCGGCCGTACGGTGCGCCCCCCACGTAACCGGCGTGAGCGAGGGCTACCAGGCCTTCGTCTCCTTCGAGCCCCTCACCGACGAGGTCGAGGCGAGAGTGTTCGCCGATTTCTGGGAGTGGTTCGCCGAGGTGCGCCGCGTCA
>CAWUMA010000099.1:0-3144 GCA_963923835.1 uncultured bacterium | reverse complement strand
GTGACCGCGGACTGTCGGGCGCCTACAACTCCTCGGCGCTGCGCGCCGGTGAGCGCCTGATTCGCGAACTCCAGGGCGCCGGCACCACCGTGCGCCTCATGTGCGTGGGTAAGAAGGCCGGCTCCTACTACCGCTTCCGCGGCATCGACGTGGAGACCAACTTCCAAGGCTTCGCCGACCGCCCGACCTTCGCCGACGCCCGCGAGGTGGCCGCCCAGGCCGCTGCACCCTTCGTTGCCGGTGACGCGCAGCAGGTCCTGCTGGTGTCCACGAAGTTCAAGTCGGCCGCCACCCAGGTGGTCGAGGTCGACCAGCTCCTTCCGCTGAGTGTGCCCGAGGCTCCGGCCGAGGCGTCGACCGGCCTGAAGGGCTACACCGAATTCGAGCCCGACGTCGAGCGCCTGCTGGGAAGCCTCGCGCCCCGCGCCCTCGAAAGCGAAATCTTCACGGCTCTCCTCGAGGGAGCCGCCTCGTTCCACGTCAGTCAGCAGCGCGCGATGGCCGCGGCGACCGACAACGCGGACGAACTCGGTCGAGCCCTGACGCGCGTGATGAACCAGGCGCGCCAGGAATCGATCACCACCGAAATCATGGAAATCGTGGGCGGCGCCGAAGCGCTCCGCTCGGGAAAGTGAGAGACCAATGACCATGGCCCCCGACAAGACCAACCTGGAGACCGGCCGCGTCGTGGCCATCGCCGGGCCGGTGGTGGACGTCGAGTTCCCGCCGCACTCGTTGCCGGAGATCAACCACGCCGTCGAGATGGACATCGTCATCGACGGCGAGACCATCACCGTCATCGGTGAGGTCGCCCAGCAGATCGGCGAGGGCCGCGTGCGCTGCGTGTGCATGAAGCCCACCGACGGCCTCGTGCGTGGCGCCGTGGTGCGCCAGACGGGCCGGGGTATCACCGTCCCCGTCGGCGACGCCGTGCTCGGCCACGTGTTCAACGTGACCGGCCAGTCACTCGACACGGCCGACATCGGACCCGTGGAGGACCGCTGGGAGATTCACCGCAACCCGCCGTCGTTCGACCAGCTCGAGCCGCGCGCCCAGATGTTCGAGACCGGCATCAAGGTCATCGACCTGCTCGCCCCCTACGTGCAGGGTGGCAAGATCGGCCTCTTCGGTGGTGCCGGTGTGGGTAAGACCGTGCTCATCATGGAGATGATCCGCCGCGTGGCCGAGCAGCACGAGGGTGTGTCCGTCTTCGCCGGCGTGGGTGAGCGCACCCGCGAAGGCACCGACCTGCTGCTCGAAATGCGCGAGTCTGGTGTTATCGAAAAGACCGCCCTGGTTTACGGCCAGATGGACGAACCGCCGGGGGTCCGCCTGCGCGTCGCCCTGGCCGCTCTGACCATGGCCGAGTACTTCCGTGACGTGAAGAACCAGGACGTGTTGTTGTTCGTCGACAACATCTTCCGCTTCGTCCAGGCCGGTTCCGAGGTGTCGACCCTGCTGGGTCGTATGCCCTCGGCCGTGGGTTACCAGCCCACCCTGGCCGACGAGATGGGTGAACTCCAGGAGCGCATCACCTCGACCCGTGGCCGTTCGATCACGTCGCTGCAGGCCGTGTACGTGCCCGCGGACGACTACACCGACCCGGCGCCCTTCACGACCTTCACCCACCTCGACGCCACGACCGAGTTGAGCCGTCAGATCGCCGCACTGGGTATCTACCCGGCCGTGGACCCGCTGACCTCGAGCTCGAACATCCTGGCGCCCGAAATCGTGGGTGACCGTCACTACGCCGTGGCCCGCGCCGTGCAGCAGATCCTCCAGCGTTACAAGGAACTGCAGGACATCATCGCGATCCTCGGTCTCGACGAACTGTCCGAAGAGGACCGCGTCACCGTGGCCCGCGCCCGCAAGATCCAGCGCTTCTTGTCCCAGCCGATGTTCGTCTCGAAGATGTTCACCGGCGTCGACGGCATCAACGTGCCGGTCAGTGAGACGGTGGAGTCCTTCGAGCTGCTGGTCAAGGGTGACCTCGACCAGTACCCCGAGCAGGCCTTCTTCAACATCGGCGGTGCCGCCGACGTGGAGCGCAAGGCCGCGGAGTTGGCGAAGTCGTAATGGCCACGCTGCGCGTCGAGATTGTCACGCCCGAGTCGGCGCTCTGGGCCGGTGAGGCCCAGGCGCTGGTCGCGCGTTCGTCCGACGGTGACTTCACAGTCATGCCCCAGCACACGGCGACCGTCGGTGACATCGTGCCCGGAGTGGTCCGCGTGCAGACGGCCGAGGGCGAACTGTCCTTCTGCGTCCACGGCGGTTACTTCGAAGTGGGTTCGGCCGGCGAGGGTGTGACCCGCGCGACCGTGCTCGCCGGTGTGGCCGAGGCCGCGACGGCCATCGACACGGCTCGCGCCCAGGCCGCCAAGGAGCGTTACGAGTCGGTGCTCGCGAACGCCCAGCGTGGCGAAGGTGATGACGTCGATGTGGAGTCGGCCCGCGCCGGAGTGGCCCGCGCCGAACTGCGGCTGCGCGCCGCGAAGTAACTACCAGCTCGACACGTAGTCGAGCAGGCTCTGCTTGTCGCTCTCGAGTTCGCTCAGTCTCATCTTGACGACGTCCCCGATGGAGACGATGCCCCGCAACTGACCGTCGTCCACCACGGGAACGTGGCGGATTCTCTCCTCGGTCATGAGCGTCATCAGGTGCGTGACCGATTCGTCACTCGAACAGGTGACCACATCGGACGACATCAGTTCGCCGACGGACATCGTGAGCATGGCGGCACCTTGCATGGCCATGGCCCGGACGAAGTCACGTTCGGACACGATGCCCACCAGTGGACGGCCCGCACCGGTGACCACCAGCGCGCCGATGCCCCGTTCCCGAAGAAGTTGCATGGCGTCGGCGGCGGAGCGCTCCTGCGAGATGCTGGCCACGTCAGCGCCCTTGTGGGCGAGAAGATCACGGACTTTCATCGTGACCGCCTTTCTGCGGGGCGGGTGCCCCACTGAGGCGGACCTTACGCCCGGAGGCGTCGCTTCGCCACTGACGCCGGCACCGTCACCGGGGAATTAGGTCCAAAAGGGCAGGAAATTCAACCGACTCGCCTTACGACAAATCGTTCACAACGGGCCTAGAAGCCGGCGGTGGAGAACTCCTGCAGCTTGTTGTGCCGGTGGAAGGTCTCCA
>CAWUMA010000098.1:0-3144 GCA_963923835.1 uncultured bacterium | reverse complement strand
GCGCAGTTCAAGGCGTACAGAGCGGCACCGTTCGACACGTCGGCCGTGGCCGCGTTGGGCTTCGGGATGTACGGGTAGCTCGGCTGCAGCGAGTTGACCCACGCGGCCACCGCGAGCGCTTGCTCGTGGGTCAGACGCGGCGGGTTTCGCTTGGCCTGCACGTCGCGCGGATTGGCGGCGGGCATACGACCCGACTCGATCCAGAAGTCGACGGTGGCCGGCCCGAGACCCACGAGGTTCGGGTAGGCGCCGTCGGTGCCGTCGGCGGGAACGCCGTTGGCCTTCTCACCGTGGCACGACGCGCAGTTCTGCATGAACAGCGCACGGCCCAGGGCAATCGAACTCGACGGCGGCGCCACGTAGGTGATGTGCTGGTTGCCGTAGGAGATGATGTTGCCCTGGTCGTCCTTGGTGACGTTGGTCGAGTTGGGCGTGCCCGCGTTGTGACGACTCGTCTGGTACGGCGACTTCGCGGCCGAGGCGGCCTCGGCGAAGGTCACGAGGGGCAGGGCCACCAACAGGCCGCTCAGGGCGTAGGTGGCGAGGCGGAGGGACTTGGTCGAACGCATGGCGGCCTACTTCAGGAGGAAGAGGGCCGAGTAGAGGCCCACCCACACGACGTCGACGAAGTGCCAGTAGTAGCTGACGCCCTGGAAGGTCGCCAACTCACCGGGGTCGCTCTCGGTGCCGCGCATGCGGAACAACATGAGAGCCATGGCCACGAGGCCGAGGAACACGTGCAGACCGTGCAGACCGGTGGTGATGTAGAAGACCGATCCGTACGCGTTCGTGTACCAGCGGGTTTCGAGGTTGATCCACTCGTAGGCCTGGTTGGCCACGAAGACCGCGCCCATGACCATCGTGATGATGGTCCAGCGACGCGCACCCACCCGGTCCCGGCGTTCGATCAGCCACACGGCCCACTGCATAGTGAACGACGACGCGACGAGGATGACCGTGAAGATGCCGGCCTGCACCGTGTCGAGTTTCGTGCCGGCCGGAGGCCACTGGGCGAGGTGTGCGCGGATGGTGAAAAGGGCGGCGAAGAGCCCGGAGAAGAACATCAGCTCGGAACCGAGCCAAATCATCACGCCCACCGCCAACATCGGCGGCCGGTCGTGAACAATCTTCTCTGACTTCGCCAGGCCTACTTGGGGGGATGCCTGACTCACGCCTCTATTTCTAGCGGAAATCCGGCCCTCGCCGAACAAACCCCGGTTAGTTCCCCACCACGGTGCTGGGTAATTCGCCGTTCGTCACCAGACAGAGGCGCCGCGTGGGGCGCGTGAGCGACACGTAGAGGGTACGCAGTCCCCGGGGCGTCTCGGCCGAGCCGTCCCTCGATCCCCGACGGGCAATCTCACGGGGCTCGACGAGAACGGCCGCGTCAAACTCCAGCCCGTTGGCCCCCTCGGCGGCCAACACCACCACGTCGGCGGCGAGTCCGGGTCCGCCGTCTTGGGTCGGGTCACTGGGGTCGAGTCCGGCCCGCGACAACGCGGCGACCACTTCGTCCACGCGGGATTCGGTGACGATGACGGCGACCCGGCCCGGGGCCACGGCGTCGCGTTCGGTCGCCACGGCCGCGGCGAGATCGGCTTCCCACGAGGTGGCCGACGTGCGCACGATGCGTGGATCGAAACCGGCCCGGCGCACGGCGCGCGGCGGGGTCAGTCCCGCCGAAGCGGCCTGGAGGGTGGGAGCGGCGAAGTCGAGGACCTCCTCGGGTGTGCGGTACGACACCGTCAGGTCCACCCGGGTCGGGGGCCGGCGCGGGTCGAGCACCTCGAGCACGGCGTTCCACGAGGCCGACGAGGCGGCCGTGGTGGCCTGACCCATGTCACCCACGATGGTCATCGAACCGGCGAGGTCGCGGCGCTTGAGCACGCGCAGTTCCATCGGGGAGAGGTCCTGGGCCTCGTCGACGACGATGTGTCCGTAGGTGACGAACTCGGCTTCGTCGAGCTCGATCACGGTCGGGCCGGCGAGTCGCTGGGCCTCGCGGTGGGCGGCGGCGGCCATCTCGCCCGAGTAGGCGTTCAGGTTGATCTGATCGAGGATCGAGGCCTCGCCACCCTGGCGGGCGCGCGGCTTGCGACGCGGCCCGAGCAGCACGCGGGCCTCGTCGATGAGGGCGGCGTCGGCCGCCGTCCAGGGGATCTCCTCGAAGGAGGCGCTGCGCGGACGGTGCAACGAGGCGATCTCCTCGTCGGTGAGGACACCCTTACCGGCCACGCGCAACAGAGCCGGCGCCCCGAAGAGGTCGTGGAGAAGTTCCTGACCCGACAGGCGGGGCCAGATGCGCTGCATGACCTGCTTGAACTCGGGCGTGCGACGAATGGTGTCGGCCAGATCGCTCAGCGCGCCGACTTCGTCTTCGGTGCCGTCGGTGACGAAGCGGCGGTAGTACCGCTGGGCGAGGCGCTGCGCGAGTTCACGGCCCACGGCCGAACGGCGCTGGTTGTGGTTGCCCGGTCGGCGCTGCGCGTGGGACACCACTTCCTTGGTGTCCTGGGCCGTGACGACCATGAGGGCGCGACCCACCGGGATGGTGACGTCGTCTTTGAGCGGATGCTGGCGCGTGGCGACGGCGCGAGCGAGCACGGTGACCATACGCGGGTCACCCTTCAAGCGGGCGAGGTCGTCGGACTCACGACCCTGCACCGTCACGTTGGTCACGAGACCGGCCACGGTGGAGAGCGTCACCCCCGACTCACCGAGCGAGGGCAACACGTTCTCGATGTAGGTGAGGAACAACGGGTTCGGTCCGACCACGAGCACACCCTGGCGCTCCAACGTCGCGCGGTGCGTGAACAAGAGGTAGGCCGCGCGGTGCAGCGCCACCGCCGTCTTGCCCGTGCCCGGACCACCTTGCACCAACAAGATGCCCGGCAACGGTGCACGGATGATGCGGTCCTGTTCACCCTGAATGGTGGCGACGATGTCACCCATGCGTCCGGTGCGCGCCCGGCCCAGGGCCGCGAGCAGTGCGCCGGGGCCACCGAGGGCCAAGCCGCCGTCGACCAGACCATCGGGCGAGGCCGCACGGAGGTCCTCTTCGGGCACGGCGATATTGCCGTCGGCGTCGGCGAAGTACTCGTCCTCCACTCCGGTGACCTGGCGCAGCCGCATCATCACGTGGCG
>CAWUMA010000097.1:0-3159 GCA_963923835.1 uncultured bacterium | reverse complement strand
TCCTTCAACTGGTTCGTGATTCGCCGAGATCAGGATTGACCGGCAGAACCCTGCGACAGGGTCGCCATGTGCTGACGAAACGTCGCCTCATCAAGTTCACCCCGGGCAAAACGCTCGCGAAGAATCGTCTGCGCGGAGTCAGTAGTGGGCGATGAGTGAGGACTACGAGTCATACGGAGCACCGCGAACGCCAGCAGACCGAGCGCCAGAACGAGCAACACCATGGACAGCGGCCCCCAGATGCCGGGACCTCCGTGAAACGGTGGTTGAAATCCATCCCTACCCCAGTGATCCATCATGATGTCCCTTTCGACCGCTTCAACCTACGTTGCGGAGATAAGAAACTGCGGGTCGTGAGATAAGAATTGCCCTCACCGTGGCTCCACAACACGGGCAGGGGGCGGCATGACAATTTCAAACCGAATCACCGACATGCTCGGGGTTCGCTACCCCATCGTGCAGGCACCCATGGGCTGGATCGCGCGGAGTGCACTGGCCAGCGCGGTGTCCAACGCCGGAGGACTCGGCGTGATTGAGACCTCATCGGGTGAACTCGACATCATCCGTGACGAAATTGCGCTGATGCGCGAGAAGACCGACAAGCCCTTCGCCGTCAACGTGGCTCAGGCTTTCGTCCGCGATCCGGGCATCGTCGACTTCCTTATTGACCAGGGCGTCAAGATCGTTACCACATCGGCGGGCGACCCCACCAAATACACCGCGACTCTGAAATCTGCGGGACTGACGGTCTTCCACGTGGTCCCCACCTTGAATGCGGCACTCAAAGCCGTTGACGCCGGAGTGGACGGCCTCATCGTGGAAGGGGCCGAAGGCGGTGGATTCAAGAATCCCCGCGACGTGTCGACCATGGTGCTCCTGCCCCTCGTCTGCTCCAAGGTGTCCGTTCCCGTCATTGCCGCCGGCGGCATCGTCGACGGCGCCTCAATGGCGGCCGCGTTCGCTCTCGGCGCCGAAGGCGTTCTGATGGGCACCCGGATGGTGGCCGCCGCCGAGTCCCCGGTTCACGAGAATTGGAAGAACGCCCTCGTCAATGCCGCGGAAACGGACACGGTCTTTCTCAACCGATTCTCCCGCCCCGCATTGCGTGCCCTGCGCACGGAACGAACGACGCGACTGGAACGTGAAGAGAACGTGTCCATGGCCGAGTTTCTGTCGGTGCGTGACCTCTACTTCGGCGGTGACATGGAAGCATCCATTGCTCTCGGCGGTCAGGTCATGGGCCGGATCGAGTCCGTCGAACCGGTGGCCGACATTCTGGAACGCACCATGGCCGAGTTCGAAGCCGTGATCGACTCACTGGCTCACCGCTACGGCTCGGGCGCACGCTAGTTAGTCTGAGTCCCGCACGCGCGACCCACGAAAGGTACTCATGGCCGAACTGACCTTCACCTACGGCACAATGGCCGCGGGGAAGTCGACCTTGGCGTTGCAACTGTGCTGGCAGTTGCGCGAGAACCGCTCCGACGTCGTGTTGTGGACATTCGGCGACCGCAGCGCGTCAGGAACAGTCACGAGTCGCATTGGCATCGAGGCCGAAGCTGAGGCCATTAGCCCCCACGAACCTCTTCATCCCCACGTCCAACGCCTGCTGGACAGCGGAACCCGCATTCTCGTAATTGACGAGGTGCAGTTTGCCCACGTCGATCAGGTTGACGGACTGGCCCGCCTCGTGGACGACCACGGTATCGATGTTCACGCTTTCGGGCTCTCCGCCGACTTCATGCTCAACATCTTTCCGGCGTCGGCGCGGCTGTTCGCCATTGCCGACTGGGCACACGAACTCCCCTTAACCTCCACGTGCTGGTGCGGCCTGAAGGGTCGCTGCAATGCCCGCGTGGTCAATGGCGAGGTAGCCCGGGTGGGCAGCCAGGTGGTGCTCGGCGACGTCAGCGAAGGCGAGGTGCACTACCAAGTGCTGTGCCGCACCCACTACCGGCTCGGACAACTGGGCCCCGCATAAGAAGTTCGTGGGCGACGCCCCGACACGGCCCTCGCACTGGTAGAAATTTTGGAAATGACACATTTGATGAAACGCCGGATTGCAACCTTGGCGGTGGTGTTCACGCTCGCCCTCACGGGCACGGCCGGGGCCGCCCCCGGGTCGAAGGCGTATTTCACGTGGCTGAAAGGAATGACGGGGTTCAACCAGCGGCTGGGAGCATCGTTCCACCAATTGTCAACGGCCATGCAGGCTCAAGACGATCTCGCCACTTTCAACGCCCTCACGAGCGTCGGATCTGACGGACGTTGGTTGAAGAAACGAGCCAATTCGCCCGACCCCACCATTAATCGCGACATCATCATTTGGGCCAATGATTTAATCCTCGTAGAAAGCGCCGGCAAAGCCGCCCTTGCGGGCAAGGGCCCGCTGAAGAAATTTCTGAAAGCCGAAAGCTTGGTGGGTAAGTACAGCCAGCAAGTGGCGCTGGACATTGGCCTCGCGAACGACCGCTATCGCAAAAAGTAGAAAGTCGGCGATTCCGGCAATCTGGCGGACGGGAAGATCGAATTCACGGTCTGAGAACCGAAGGCGCATCTCTTACACTTGACAGGACTCGGCAAAAGAAAGACATAACCATGTTCCGTCGACTTGCAGTTCTTGCCACCGCACTGACCGTTCTGGTACTTCCGGCTTCGGCCGGCGCGGCGGGTACGCGTACGTTTGGTGATGCCAACCGTGCCACCCTGGCTACGGTCGCCACGGGGAGCACCTTCCAGGTGACCTTGAGCACGCCGAACTGGACCTTCACGCCCATCAACTCAAAGTTTGTGAAGCAGGTGGGGACGCAGACCATCCTCACCCCGCAGGGTGGGTGCACCCCGGGTGCTCCGTGTGGAATGACCAACGCCACCTTCCAGGCGGTAAAGCCGGGGCAGATGCGCATCATCGCCACCCGAATCACGTGTGGGGAAGCGATGCGCTGCATGGGCGCCGACGCCCTTTGGACGATGGTGATTCGAGTCCGGTAGGGACTCAACGCATTTGAGGTCGTGTGAAGTGAACTTCTCTCAGGCCATCGCTTCGGTGTACCGAAACTTCGCCACGTTCGGTGGAAGGGCTTCGAGGGCCGAATACTGGTACTGGACTCTGTACCAGATCCTTGTCGTCTTGGTACTGGGCGTCATCACCGGATCATC
>CAWUMA010000096.1:0-3236 GCA_963923835.1 uncultured bacterium | reverse complement strand
CCGCAGAATTCGGCGGAACCGTGGATGTGGACACCAATCCAGAACTGGGCGGAGCACGCTTCACCCTGCGCCTCCCTCTGGCGGATTCCGCCAAAAATTGACACCTTTCTTACGTTCGCCCCGATTTCGCCTTACTCGATGGTGTGAAAATAGGTTCAGATGACACCCACGCCCCGCACCCCACAACTACGCGACCGTCGCTTCGCGCGCGTTCGTCGACTTAGCCAGGCCGCCTTCCTCGGCTCGGGGCTGGCGTCGGCCGCTCTCGTGGGGATGGATGCCGCCGGCGCCCACACCACCAACACGATTCCCACGGTGCCCACGACTGCTCCCGTGACGATCCCAACGTCGACACCGGTCAACCCCACGCCCAACAACCCCACGCCCAACAACCCCACGCCGACCACGGTCTACACACCCCCGACTACCGCGCCCGTCACCACGACGACCATTTGCTACACGTCGGCCTCTGGCATTCGCACCTGTTACGCCTACTAGGCCACATGAACTTCGACATCTGGGGCATGGGGGCCTCGCTCACCTGCGAAGACCCCACTGACGAAGCGCGCGCCGCCGACATCTTCAAAGACGTCACCTCGCGCATCGACCTCGCCGTGAATCGCTTTCGCCCCGACAGTGAGTTGAGTCGTCTGAACGCCGAGCCGGGTGTCGCCCACCATGTCTCGGACACTTTTGCCCAGGTACTCGACGCCGCCCTCCTCGGTGCGCGGATCACCGAGGGGCTCTGCACTCCCACTGTTCTTGGTGCGCTGCTCGCCCAGGGTTACGACCGCGACTTCGACGAACTCACCCACGACATCGTCTCCCCCACTCCGGCGCACGCAGCCCCGGGCCTTGAGAACCTCTCGTACGACCCGGCCGCGCGAACGTTGCGCATCGCCCCCGGCTGCCTGCTCGACTTCGGGGCCACGGCCAAGGCACTGGCAGCCGATCTCATCGCCGAGCGCCTCGGTGGTCACGGCGTCTGCGTCGAAATCGGCGGTGACGTCGCGGTGCGGGCACGACGCGACGGCCAACCTTGGGTCATCGGCATCGCCGACTCCGAACGAGTCGGGCCCGACACGCCACGCATCGGACTGAACCACGGGGGCGTGGCGACCTCGTCCACGCTCTGGCGGTCCTGGCGCACCAGCGACGGTGGGCGCCGCCACCACATCATCGACCCGCGCACCGGGACAAGCGCCACGGGACCGGTCGTCACCGCGTCGGTGAGCGCTTCGTCAGCGGTCATCGCCAACGCCTTCGCCACCGCCGCCCTCATATGGGGGGCTGACGCCGGGTTCCACGTGGCCCAGGCGGGTTGGTCGGGTCGCCTCGTGCACGCCGATGGCGTGGTGGACTACGTGGGCGGCTGGCCCGCGGAAGGAGAAGAACAGTGACCGCTCTCACGTCGCCCTACTTGTGGTACACGACGAGAGCCACTGGCCTCGTCGCGCTCGTGCTCTTCACCATCGTGGTGATTCTCGGCACGCTCGTGGCCACCCGCATCGGTGGTTCCATCGTGGGTCGTTTCGAACTCAACGAACTGCACCGGTCGATGTCCATGGTGGCCGTCGTCTTTCTCGTCATCCACATCGCCACGACGGTTTTTGACAGTTATGTCTCAACCGGCGTTCTGTCGGCGATCATTCCGTTCGCGTCGAAATACCGCACGGTGCCCGTCGCGATTGGCACCATCGCCTTCGACCTCATCCTCGCCGTGTGGATCTCCAGCCTGTTAAAGACACGCATCGACAACACTGCCTGGCGGGCCATTCACTGGTTCTCCTGGGTGGCCTTCACCGCCGCCCTCGTGCACGGATTTCTCACCGGTACCGACACACGTCACCACTGGGCCTTCTACGTGGTCATCGGCTGTGCCGCTCTCGGAGCAGCCGCGGGCGTCTGGCGAATCTGGGGCCGACCCACACGTGCCGGTGGTCGCACAGCGCTGTCACCTCTGGCGCCGGCCCCCGCGCCTCGACCCAAGGGACCGAACCCGACGAAGGGAGGTCGCCGGTGATCGCCCACGACTCTCTGCCAAGACTCCTCCACGGCGCCGGTGAGCAACCACGAAGTCTTCGCGAACACGAAGAAGTGTTCGCCCCCGTCACGATTCGCCCTGACGGCCTCGTCGCCGAGCTCGCGGCGGCGGGCGTCACCGGCCACGGCGGCGCGGGCTTTCCCACCCACCGCAAGGTGGAGTTACTGCGGACCCAGCGGGGACACCGCAAGTTCATGGTCGTCAACGCCATGGAGGGCGAGCCGGCCAGTCACAAGGACTTGAGTCTCATCAACGCGAATCCGCACCTCGTCCTTGACGGCGCGGAGATGCTGGCCGCCGCCATCGGCGCACGTCATGTAGCCGTGTGCGTGGAGCGCGACAACCCGACCACCGTGAACGCCATGAAGCGCGCCATTCACGAACGCAGCCGGCGCAGCCAACGCGGCCCTGAGTTCGAACTCCACACTCCCCCGTGGCGCTACGTGGCCGGCGAAGAATCGGCCCTCGTGCACTGGCTGAACGACAACGAGTCGTTACCGCAGTACCGTCCGCAGCGTCCGAGCATCCTTCGCGTCGGCCACGGTCCGGCCCTCGTCGACAACGCTGAGACCTGCGCCCACGTGGCCCTCGTCGCCCGATACGGCGCGGCCTGGTTCCGGGGACTGGGCACCGAACAGAGCCCCGGCTCCACTCTCGTGTCGGTGACGGGCGCGGTTGCTCGCCCCACGGTGCTCGAAGTGGCGCTCGGCACCCGGATCAGCACGATTCTCTCGGCGGCCGGGGCCGACCCCGAGCCTCAGGCTCTTCTGCTCGGCGGGTACGGCGGCACGTGGCTCTCGGGACAGCACGTCGACGCCCCCTACGCCAACGAATCACTCCGACCCCTCGGGGCCGCGGTGGGCGCAGGCGTGATGTTGGTCATCCCGCGCGGCGCGTGCGGCCTCAGCGAGGTGCACCGGATTACCAAGTGGATGGCCCACGAGTCGGCCCGCCAGTGCGGGCCGTGCGCCTTCGGCCTTCCCGCCATCACCGAGGACCTCGCCCTGCTCGTCACGGGAGGTCGTGACCCCGAGCGGGCCTACCAACGCCTCGTCGAGCGACTCGGGGTGATCAACGGCCGCGGCGCGTGCGCCCACCCCGATGGCGTGGTGCGAATGGTGCGCTCGGCCCTTGAGGTCTTTGCCACCGACATCGAACACCACCGCCGGGGATCGGCCTGCGCCGGTTCGCG
>CAWUMA010000095.1:0-3263 GCA_963923835.1 uncultured bacterium | reverse complement strand
TCGGGGAAGTCACCCACCAGGGAGAGCGACACCTTGCCCTGCGGGTCGATGTCGTCCACGCGCACTTCGACGGCCTGACCCAGTTCGAGGACGTCCTCGACCTGGTTCACGCGCTTGCCGTCGTTCAACACGGCGAGCTTCGAAATGTGGAGCAGGCCGTCGCGGCCGGGCAGGATGCTCACGAAGGCACCGAACTTGGCCAGGTTCACCACGCGACCCTGGTACACGGCGCCGACTTCGGCCGTGGGCGGGTCGAGAATGAGGGCGATGCGGCGACGGGCCTCTTCGACCGCACGGCCGTCCTTGGCTCCGATGGTGACCGTACCCACCACACCGTCGTCGTCGACGGCGATGTCGGCACCGGTCTCTTGCTGCAGGGTGTTGATGACCTTGCCCTTGGGTCCGATGACCTCACCGATCTTGTCGATCGGAATCTCGAGCGAGATGATCTTCGGCGCCACGGCCGCCACCGATTCGCGCGGCGCGGGAATAGCCGCTTCGATCACGTCGAGGATTGCGAGACGGGCCTCCTTGGCCTGGTGCAGTGCCTGGGCCAGAACGTCGGCCGGCAGACCGTCGATCTTGGTGTCGAGCTGCAGGGCCGTGACGGCGTCCTTCGTTCCGGCGACCTTGAAGTCCATGTCACCGAAGGCGTCTTCGGCACCGAGGATGTCGGTCAGGGTGACGTACTTGCCCTCTTCGTAGACGAGGCCCATGGCGATACCGGCGACGGGCGCCTTGATCGGCACACCGGCGGCCATCAACGACAGCGTCGAACCACACACCGAGGCCATCGAGGTCGAGCCGTTGGAGGCCATGACGTCGCTCACCACGCGCAGCGTGTAGGCGAAGTCCTCTTCCGAGGGCAGGACGGGGATGAGCGCGCGCTCGGCCAACATGCCGTGACCCACTTCGCGGCGCTTGGGGGCACCCACGCGGCCGGTCTCACCCGTCGAGTACGGCGGGAAGTTGTAGTGGTGCATGTAGCGGCGGAACTCGTCGGGCGTGATCGAGTCGAGGGTCTGGCGCATACGGGGCATGCCGAGCGTCGTCACATTGACCACCTGGGTCTCGCCGCGCTGGAACAGCGCCGAACCGTGCGTCATCGGGAACAGGTCGACCTCGGCGCTCAGCGGACGGATGTCGGCCGTGCCACGTCCGTCGATGCGCTGGCCCTTTTCGACGATGCGGCGACGCACGATCTTCTTGGTCAGCGACTTCACGGCCGCCTTGATCTCGGCGGTGCGGTCCGGGAACTCACCGTTCAGCTGCTCCACGATCGAGGCCGTCGCCGCGTCGAGGGCGGCGGCGCGCTCGGACTTCGAGGTGAAGTCGTTGGCCTGCTCGAGGGCCTCCTGGCCCACGGCGACCACGCGCTGGAACACGTCGTCGGCGTACTCGGAGAAGGTGTTGAACGTGATCGCCTGGATGGGGCCGCGGGCGGCCTCGTAGGAGCGGACCAACTCACGCTGGAGGTTGATCGACTCACGGATCCAGAGCTTGGAGGCCTCGAGGCCCTGGGCCAGCACCTCTTCGGAGACCTTCGGCGCGCCGTCGGCGTACTTCTCAAAGGAGCCCTCGGTGCCACCGGCCTCGACCATCATGATGGCGATGTCGGACTCGACCGAGGTCGTCAACGCGCGGCCGGCCACGACGAGCTCGAAGACCGACTCGTCACCCTGCTGGTAGCTGGGGTGGGCGATCCACTCTCCGTCGGTGGTGTAGGCCATGCGCACGGCGCCGATGGGCCCGTCGAAGGGGATGCCCGAGAGCATCAACGCGGCCGAGGCGGCGTTGATGGCCAGGATGTCGTGGGGGTTGACCTGGTCGGCCGAGAACACCGTGCCCACGACCTGGACCTCGTTGCGGAAGCCCTTGGGGAACGAGGGGCGCAGCGGACGGTCGATCAGACGGCAGATGAGAATCGCCTGGTCCGAGATCTTGCCCTCGCGGCGGAAGTAGGCGCCGGGGATCTTGCCCGCGGCGTACATGCGCTCTTCGATGTCCACCGTCAAGGGGAAGAAGTCCGTGCCCTCGCGCACGCTGCGCTGGGCGCAGACGGTCATCTGCAGCATGGTGTCACCGATGCGGGCCATCACGGCGCCGTCGGCGAGTTGGGCCAGTTTGCCGGCCTCGAAGGTCAGTTCAAGGTCCGTGCCCGTGAGCGGGCTCGACACGCGAATCGCGTCAGTCATGGTTGTCTCCTAATGGGTTACGGACGTCCCCCTTCGGATCCCAGTAGACAAACGCCATCCTCGGACGACGATCCTCCACTGGCCCCGAACGTGAGGGCAGTCACCGAACCGGCGGCGCCGGTCCGTTCAATCTCGGTTAGCGACGAATACCGAGACGACCAATCAAGGCGCGGTACCGCTCGACGTCGCCCTTTTGGACGTAGTCGAGCAGACGGCGACGCTGACCGATGAGCTTCATGAGTCCGCGGCGGGTGTGGTGATCACCCTTGTGGACCTTGAGGTGCTCGGTGAGGTGCGCAATCCGGTCCGTCAGGAGCGCGATCTGAACCTCGGGCGAACCCGTGTCCGTGGCGTGCGCCTGATAGTCCTTGATGATTGTCTGCTTCTCAGTCATGTCGTTAGGTACCTTGATTCGATTGGGGGTCCCGTTGCGAGCCGCGAACGAGACGGCCCACACGATCAGCGTCGCTGACCGAGGTTTCAGCCTAGCAGTTGGTGGTCACGCGGCGAAAAATTCTCGAAAATCTCCACCGATTGCGCCGTATCGGCCCCCATCTGGGCCACCAACGCCTCGAGCGAATCAAAGACGTCCATGGTACGGAGCCGTTCGAGGAAGGCCACGTCCAGGGTCTGGTCGTAGAGGTCACCCGCGAATCCGGGCAGGTGCACCTCAACCAGACGCGAACCGTCGGCGTAGAACTGCGGCCGGGTTCCCACAGATACCGCCGCCGAGCGCCACGCACCGTGCACCCGGGCCGCCCCGGCATAGACCCCATCGGACGGCAGGGCCTGGCGGGGGGTGAGTCGCAAGTTGGCTGTCGGGTAACCCAGTTCACGACCCCGCTGGTCGCCCCGTTCGACGACCCCGCGCACCGTGAAGGGTCGGCCCAAGACATCGTTGGCGCTCGCGAGCTGGCCGTCCGCCAATGCCGCGCGCACGGTCGTCGACGACCAGCGACGACCGTCTCCCACGATGGCCAGTGGCGCGACCACGAATCCGTGCCGCTCCCCCATCGTGCGCAACAACGACACGTCACCCTGTCGGTCGTGTCCGAAACGGAAGTCCTC
>CAWUMA010000094.1:0-3292 GCA_963923835.1 uncultured bacterium | reverse complement strand
GCCGGACCAGTTGCGCCCGTGGCTCCCGCCGGGCCGGTTGCACCCGTGGCTCCCGCGGCACCCGTGGCGCCAGCCGGACCAGTCGGGCCGGTAGCGCCGGTTGCACCGGCAGATCCTCCACTTGAACCAGTCGATCCAGTCGAACTCGATCCTCCTGCGGGACCTGCGGGTCCACGAGGTCCACGAGGTCCAACGGGACCGCGATCACCGGTGGGTCCCTTCGGACCGCGCTCACCTACCGGACCCTTCGGTCCAACAGGTCCAATCGGTCCGCGAGGCCCTTTTCGAATTACCGGGTTGCAGACGATGGTTCCGTCTTTGGCTTGCCCACATGGGACACACTTGTCTCCCACTTTGAGACAGAGAACTTTTGCGGACACCTGCGTCCGTCCGGTGCTCGCACCGGCCCCCGATTCGAAAATTGTCAGCGGCAGCGCGAGCGCAATAACCGTGAAGAGGGATGTGACGAGTCTGAGGGACTTAGTACCCATGAGCGTGAGCATACTCAAGCCCTATCGACGGTCAAATTGATTTTTAGAATTTCCTGTGAATCTGTTCGCTATTGAATTTGCTGGGAGTTAGCCGGGGTTACGAACTCCCCGGACGCCTCGAAAATATGGGTATCGAATTGAAGAGGCCCCCGACCCGCTAGGGGGCCGGGGGCCAATCTCGAGGGTACAACTACCCCGAAAACTGCGCTAGTTGAGGGTCACGTCCGCGGGAACGCGGGTGGCGAGCGTGGGGTCCAGGGCGATGGCCTGGTTCATACGGGCGCGGCCATCGGTGATCTGGTTCAGGCGGTACATCAACAGGCCCGAGTTGTACAGGGCCCGCGCGTTACGCGGGTTCACGGCCAGCACATTGTTGAACTGGACGATGGCCAGCGACTTGTTGCCCTGGTTCATCGTCGTGACGGCGAGGTTGTACAGAGCCGGCTCGTAGTGCGGAGCCAGCGTGATCGACTGCGCGTAGTAGCTCGCGGCCTGCGTGTTGTTCCCCTGCTTGCCCGCGATAACACCGAGGTCGAAGTAGACGATGGCGTTCAGGTTGTTGTGGTTGGCCTTGTTCTGGTCCAACTCCTTCTGCAGTTTCGCGGTGGCGGCGTCGTAGTTGCCGGCCTTGATGTCGGCGACCGCATCACGGATCAACGATGCGTTCGTCGGCGACGAGGGCCACAGGGCCCAGCCCAGCGCGAGAGCGGCGACGAGCACGACGACACCGAGCACCATCTGAATCTGACGCTTGGACAGGGACACGACATTGGACGAACCGCCCGAACGGGTCTCGGCGACATCAAAGTTGTCTGACATCAGGAACACTCCTCTTCGCCACGTTGGCGTGCGACGAATGTTAGCAACCGGCCCCCATCGCGTGGTGGTCGTATCAGGGCGAGAGGCGGACCCTCGCCCAGCCCGAGCCGGTGGGCCGGTAGACGACCCGGTCGTGGAGCCGGTCCTCCCGGTGCTGCCAGAACTCGAAACTCACGGGGGTCAGCTCGTACCCTCCCCAGTGTTCGGGCCGGGAGACCTCACCGGGGAAACGACGCGATGACTCGTCAACACGTGCGGCGAGAGCCTCACGCGACTCAATCTCCGTACTCTGATCGCTGGCGTGGGCGCCGATCTGATGTCCCCGCGGACGCGACGCGAAGTAACGGTCGGAGACCTCAGCCGACGCACGAGTTACCGGACCTTCAATTCGGACCTGGCGGCCGAGAGGTTCGCAGTACCACAGCAGCGCGGCGAACGGGTTGGCCTCGAGTTCGCTTCCCTTTCGTGAGTGGTAGTTAGTGAACCACCTGACGGTGGTCTCGCCCACGTGACGAAGAAGCACCATCCGCACGCTCGGGTGCCCCGCGCCATCAGCGGTGGCCAGCGCAATGGCTTCGCGCTCGCGCATCACCGTGGCGGCTTCGTCGAACCACTTGCGAAACTGCACGAACGGCGACTCGTCGCACTCGCCTACGCGTAGCGGCACCCAGGTCACGCGAGATCCCGAAGAGACCAGTTAGGGTCGGCCGGCAACGACCACGGACTCGGATGGTTGAGTCGGTGCACGCCGGCGGCGGCAATCATCGCCGCGTTGTCGGTGCACCACGACAACGCCGGAAGGTGGGCACGCACGCCGTGCCGTGCCGCGATCTCGGCCACCCCGGCGCGCAGGGCGCTGTTGGCCGCCACTCCGCCGGCGAGGGCCACGCCCGCCACGTCGTGAGTGTCGAGTGCCGCATCGACTTTGCGCAACAACTGTTCGCATAACGCACGCTGGAAACTCGCGGCCACGTCGGGGGCCTCCACGTCGGGATGGGTTTGAGTGGCGCGCACCACGGCCGACTTCAGCCCCGAAAAAGAAAAATCGAAGGTGTCCCCGGGCATCGACACCGGTAAGGACAGGGCCCGGGCGTCACCCGTGGTGGCTAGTCGGTCGATCACCGGGCCGCCGGGGTAACCGAGGTCGAGCCACCGCGCCACCTTGTCAAAGGCTTCGCCCGCCGCGTCGTCGATGGTCTCTCCCAAGAGTTCGTACCGGCCGGGTCCGTGCTGCACGAGAAGAATTGAATGGCCCCCCGAGACGAGAAGCGTGAGCAGCGGGAACTCGAGCGTCGGGTCCTCGAGCATCGGGGCGAAGAGGTGGCCCTCGAGGTGGTGGACGCCCACGAAGGGCACGCCCCACGCGAAGGCGTACGCCTTCGCCGCCGAGAGCCCCACCAACAACGAGCCGATTAGACCCGGCCCCGCCGTGACGGCCACGCCGTCAATGGCCGGCGACCTCGGATCGAGTCCGGCCTCGGTGAGGGCGCGCTCGACGACGCCGGGCAGGTAGTCGACGTGCGCGCGGCCGGCCAGTTCGGGCACCACACCACCGAAGGGGCGGTGCGCCTCGATGGAGGATTCGACGACCGAGGAGCGCACGATGAAGTCGTCGCCCACGACGGCGGCGGCCGTTTCGTCACAACTGGTTTCGATTCCGAGGACCAGGCTCACGATTCCAGCGTAGAAGTCCCGGGGTCGGGTAGTTCGGCCCACATCACCAACGCGTCCTCGCCGGTGCGCTCGTAGTAGCGACGGCGCACCCCGACGGGGGCGAATCCGAACCGTCGGTACAGCGCCTGAGCCCGTTCGTTGGAGACGGCCACTTCGAGCGAGACCCGGGCAACCCCACGCGTGGACGCGTCGGCCCAGGCGTCGTTCAGGAGTGACGTCGCGACACCGCGGCTCTCGTGACCGGGGCGGGTGCCGATGGTGTTGATGTGCCCTTCGCCGAGGACGTACATCATGCCGAGGTACCCGAT
>CAWUMA010000093.1:0-3330 GCA_963923835.1 uncultured bacterium | reverse complement strand
AGCCGCACAAACCCAACGCACCGGGCGGCGAATCACTCATCGCTTTTTACGAGCGTTGCGAAGCGACGTTGAACGCCCTGGCGCAGCGTCACCCCGGGGAACTCGTGATCTGCGTATGCCACGGGGGAGTGATCGAACAGGCGATGAAGATCTGGCTCGGCGTGGGAGCGACGACCCGTCTGCAGCCCCGTATCGAGAACTGTTCGATGACCGAGTTCGAGGTGCGCGACAGCGGCTGGCGCCTACTGCGCTACAACGACCTCGCGCCGCTGCCGGCCGAGTAGGAACGCAGGAACTCCGACACCCGGAAGGCCATCTCCAACGACTGGGTGGCGTTGAGCCGCGGGTCACAGATGGTCGTGTAGTTCGTCGACAGGTCGGACTCGCCGAGTTGGCCGCCCCCGCCCAGGCATTCGGTGACGTTGTCGCCCGTTAGTTCAATGTGCAGACCACCGGGCCAGGTGCCGAGCGCCTGGTGAACGGAGAAGAAGCCGGCCGTTTCGGCGAGTACGTCATCGAAGTGACGGGTCTTCTGTCCGCCGGCCGCCTTGAAGGTGTTGCCGTGCATCGGGTCGCAGGCCCAGACCACGGGGTGGCCGGCGTCACGCACGGCTTCGACGAGCGGCGGCAGATTCGTGACGACCTTGTCGGCGCCCTGACGCGAGATCAACGTGAGTCGTCCGGGCACACCCTCGGGGTTCAGTGTTTCGATGAGCGCGAGCAGGTCCGAGGGCGTCATCGTGGGGCCGACCTTGAGTCCGATGGGGTTGTGCACCCCGCGCAGGAACTCCACGTGGGCACTGTCGAGTTGTCGGGTGCGCTCGCCGATCCACAGCATGTGGGCCGAGCAGTCGTACCAGTCGCCGGTGAGCGAGTCACGCCGGGTGAGGGCCTCTTCGTAGTTGAGAATCAACGCCTCGTGGCTCGTGTAGAAGTCGACGCCCTGGAGGGCCCCGTCGTCGTGCAGATCGATGCCACAGGCCCTCATGAAGGCGAGGGCCCGCTCGATGTCGTCGGCCACGGCCTCGTAGCGCTTGCCCTCGGGGGAGTTCGCGACGAACTCCTGGTTCCAGGCGTGCACGCGGCTCAGCGCGGCGAAACCACCAGTGGTGAAGGCGCGCAGCAGGTTGAGCGTGGCGACCGACTGGTGGTAGGCGTCGATGAGGCGCGAGGGGTCGGGACGGCGGGCCTCGGCGGTGAAGGCCTCGTCGTTGACGATGTGGCCCCGGAAGGCGTCGAGTCGTTGACCGTCGCGCTCCTCGAAATCCTCGCTGCGGGGCTTGGCGAACTGGCCCGCGATACGCCCGACCTTGATGACCGGCACACCGGCGCCGTAGGTGAGGGCGACCGCCATCTGCAAGATGACCTTCAATTTGTCGCGGATGGAGTCGGCCGAGGACTCCTTGAACGATTCGGCGCAGTCGCCGGCCTGGAGCAAGAACGCCTCACCGCGCGACACGGCCGCGAGGTGTTGGCGCAGGGTCCGGCTCTCACCGGCGAAGACCAGCGGCGGCTTGGCGGAGAGTTCGGCCTCGGCTCGCACCAGCGCGGACGAGTCGGGCCACACCGGGTTCTGTCGCACGGTGGCGTCGCGCCACGACGAAGGGGTCCACGCGCGCTCTGCCATTGACCAATGCTAGGTGGCTCGGTTGTGACGGGGCAATGCCACCTAGGCTGAACACGTGTCGCGACCCCGCCTCGGTCTCTTCGGAGGCACCTTCGACCCGCCACACCTCGGTCACGTGGCCGCACTGCGCGCCGCCGCCGCGTCGGGCCGTTTCGACGAGATTGAGGTCACCGTGGCCGGTGACCCGTACGTGAAGCGTGCCAAGGGAGCGGTGCGACCGGCCGAGGTGCGCCTGGCCATGGCGCGCGCCGCGTTCGCCCACCTGCCCCTCGTCACCGTGTCGGACCGCGAGATCGCCCGCACCGGTCCGTCGTACACGATCGACACGGTGCGTGAGGAGATTGACGACTACGAGAGCATCGACCTCATCGTGGGTGCCGACCTGCTCGACCAACTCGACTCCTGGCACGAAGCGGTCGAGTTGGCCACGCTCGTGCGGGTCGCCGTGGTGCCCAGGCCGGGCTCGGAGACGGTGTTTCCGGCCCACTGGCGCTGTTACGAACTGCCCATGGAGCCCGTGGACCTGTCGAGCACGTTTATCCGTGAATTGGCCGGTGGAGACCTGTCGAAATACGTGCCGGCCGAAGTTATTCCCATTTTCGAGGCCCACCAGGGCTAGGGTGTGGGGCTAGATGGCAGTTCGTTCCTTCGACCTGACCGCGGAGCCCACCGTGGAGCTGTCCCTGGTGGCCCCGCTGACGCGCCGCCAGCGCCGCCACGACGCCCGTCGGGCCGCTATCTGGGGCTTGTTGAGCCTCAGTGTCCCTTTCGCCGTGGTACTGACTCTGCTCGGGGTGGCCCGCTGAGCGAGCCCGGAGTGCGCGACGGGTCTCGAGAGCCCCAGAGCGAGTTTGTCCGCAGGCTGTGCGACGCCGCGGTGCGCGGCGCCGAGGAAAAAATCGGCCTCGATCCGGTCGTCCTGGACGTGCGCGGCCTCCTCGACTGTTTCGACGCCCTGGTGATCGTGGGCGGGCGTAACGACCGCCAGGTCCGGGCCATCGCCGAAGAGATTGAGCGTCAAATCAGTCTCGAGTTGGGCGTGACCCCCGTGACCGTCGAGGGGTTCACGGGGGCCGAGTGGGTGGCCCTGGATTATGGCGACGTCATCGTCCACGTCTTTGACGAACCGAACCGCGAGTACTACGACCTCGAACACCTGTGGCGCTCGGCGCCGGCCGTTCGACGCAGCGTCGCCCCGACCCAGGGTTGAGCCGTGGCGACACCCGCGTCCCCGTGGCGTTTCGACGAGTACCGCAACGGACTGCGCGCCCGTGACCGCTCGGCGGCCACCGAACGGGCCTACTTGGGTGATCTCACCGCGTTCGAGGCCTGGTGCGCGACCCGCGGACGCCGCGCGCCCGACGAGGTGACCCTTCGCGATCTGCGGGCCTATCTCGCGGCTCTGACCGAGCGTGGTGACGAACGATCGTCCATCCTGCGCCGACGCACGACGTTGCGCCAGTACTTCGGCTGGTTGGTCGAGCGGGGACATCTTCCCGATAACCCGGCGGTCCGACTCGCGGCCCCTCGGCCACACCGAGTCTTGCCCGATCTGGTTGTTCGCGAACAACTCGAGGCTCTGCTCGACGCTGACTGGGGTGACGACCCCTGGGCCCTGCGCGACCGAGCGGTCTGTGAGGTCCTCTACGGCGCCGGACTGCGCGTGAGCGAGGTCTGCGACCTCGACCTCGACAGCGTCGATG
>CAWUMA010000092.1:0-3370 GCA_963923835.1 uncultured bacterium | reverse complement strand
AGCGCTCACATTCCCGTGACCGGACGTACGCACGGCATGCACGCCGAGCCCACGACGTATGGCGCCAAGTTCGCCCTGTTCGCGCTGCAGGTCAATCGTGACCTTGAACGAGCCCGTCGGGCCCGAGCCGCCATTTCGGTGGGCAAGTTGTCCGGCGCGGTGGGCACGTATTCGAATATCGACCCGGCGGTGGAAGCCAAGGTCTGCGCGGCGCTCGGGCTCGTGCCCGTGCCGGCCACTCAGGTGATCGCCCGTGACCGCCACGCCGAAGTCCTGTACGCCTGCGCGTCGCTGGGCACGGCCATCGAGCAGTTCGCCCTCGAGGTGCGTCACTTGGCCCGCTCCGAGGTGGGCGAGGCAGAGGAGCCCTTCACTGCGGGACAAAAGGGATCGTCCGCGATGCCTCACAAGCGCAACCCCGTCGCCTCCGAGCGCTTGTGCGGTTTGGCTCGTGTGCTGCGCGGCTACTTGCAGGCCGGTCTCGAGGATGTCGCGTTGTGGCACGAGCGCGACATCTCGCACTCGAGCGTGGAGCGGGTGGTGTTGCCCGACGCGTTGATGTTGACCGTCTACATGACCCGTCAGGCCACCAAGCTGGCCAGTGGGCTGGTGCTGCACCCCGAGCGCGCCCTCGACAACCTGGTGAACGGATCGAAGGGGCTCGTCTTCTCGCAGTCAGTGCTCTTGGCACTCGTCGACCACGGCATGACCCGTGACGACGCGTACCGGGTCGTCCAGGCGGCGTCACGTCGGGCCATTGAGGAGGGGCTGAACTTCCGCGTGGTTATCGAGTCGGACGAGTCCGTCCCGTTGTCCAACGAGGAACTGGCCCGGGTGTTCGACGTTGATCGGCTGCTCGTCCACCGCGAACGCTTCGTCGACGCCCTTCGATTCGACTCGTGATCTCGGGGCTGACTCACCTCTACTCCGGCAAGGTCCGTGACCTCTACGACGCGGATGAAGGTCAGCTCTTGATGGTGGCCTCCGATCGGTTGAGTGCCTTCGACGTGGTGATGAACGAGAGCATTCCCGAGAAGGGGCGTGTGCTCACCGCACTCACCAATTACTGGTTGCGCGACTGTGGGATAACCGTTCCCTCGGCCCTGGTGTCGTGCGACCCCGAGGTCATTGACCGTCACGTTCCCGGTTTCGCGTCGGAGCGCCTCTGGCACGGGCGGTCGATGCTGGTGCGCCGCGCCGAGATGATTCCTCTGGAGTGCATCGTGCGCGGTCGCCTGGCGGGGCAGGCGTGGGAAGAGTACGAGGCCCGGGGAACTGTCCATGGGGAGCCCGCTCCGGCCGGGATGACACTGACCGACGCTTTCGACGAACCCCGTTTTACGCCGTCGACCAAGGCCGCCGAGGGCCACGACATCAATATCTCCCAAGCCGAAGCCGCCCTCATCGTGGGGGAGGAGACGTTGGGGCTCGCGCGCCGGCTCTGCCTCGACCTCTTTTCCGTGGCTTCGGCGGCCCTCGCCTCGGCCGGATTGGTTCTCGCCGACACCAAGTTCGAGCTCGGCTGGGTCGACGGTCAACTCGTGGTCTGTGACGAAGTGATCACGCCCGACTCCTCGCGCATCTGGCCGGCCGACGGCATCGTGCGGGGTGAAACCCCACCCTCGTTCGATAAGCAGCCCTTCCGTGATTGGCTGGCCGGTCAGCCGTGGGATCGCACCCCACCGCCACCACCCGTTCCGGATGACGTGGTCGCTGAAACATCGGCTCGTTACATCGCCTGTTACGAGCGCGTGAGCGGAAAGAAGTTGAGTGGCTGGTACGGTGGCGTCGCATGAAGCACGCCGTCGTCGTCGATGTAACCCTGCGGGCCGGTATCGCCGACCCCGAGGGCGCCACCATCGAACGGGCCCTGCCGGCCCTCGGTTTCCAGGGCGTCACGAACGTGCGAGCCGGCAAATCCTTTCGTCTCGATATTGAGGCGTCATCCGCCGATGAGGCCCTCGCGACGGCCCGTTCACTGGCCGAGCGCCTGTTGTCGAACCCCGTGATTGAGGACGCCACGGCGCGTCTGGCCTCGGCGTGAGCGCTCGCGTCGCGGTCGTCGTCTTTCCGGGCTCGAACTGCGAGTACGACGCGCTGAACGCCATGCACGAACTGGGTGCTGAGCCCGAGTTCGTCTGGCACTCGGAATCGTCGCTGTCGGGTTACGACGCCGTCATCTTGCCCGGGGGTTTCGCCCACGGTGACTACTTGCGCCCCGGTGCGATTGCCCGCTTTTCGCCGGTGATGCCCGCCGTGAGCGACTTCGCCGCCTCGGGTGGCCCCGTGCTCGGCATCTGCAACGGATTCCAGGTGTTGGCCGAAGCCGGACTCGTGCCCGGTGCGTTACAGAAGAACCGCGGACTCACGTTCCTGTGTCAGCCAACGACGTTGGTGGTGCACTCCACGAGGTCGGTGCTGACGCGAGAAGCGACCGTGGGCCAACAGTTGCGCGTGCCCATCAACCACTTCTCGGGCAACTACACGTGCGACGACACGACGTGGACTCAACTCGTGGAGCGCGATCAAATCGTGTTGACCTACCGTGACAACCCCAATGGTTCGCGCGGTGACGTGGCTGGTGTATGCAACGAGGCTGGCAACGTGGTCGGTCTCATGCCCCACCCCGAGCGCGCCATGTCAACGTTGCTCGGCAGCGCCGACGGTCGGGTGCTGCTGGCCAGCTTCGTGGGTGCGGCGACCCCCGTGGGGGGTGCCTCGTGAGCGAACCGCTGCACCGCGCACTCGGTCTGACCGACTCGGAGCTGGCCGACATCACGACCGTGTTGGGTCGTGAACCCAACCACCTCGAACTCGCCCTCTACGGCGTGATGTGGTCGGAGCACTGTTCGTACAAGTCGTCGCGCATCCACCTCAAGCGTCTGCCCACGACCGGCCCGCACGTACTCGTGGGTCCTGGCGAGAACGCGGGCGTCATCGACGCCGGCGACGGTATTGCACTCGCCCTTCGTATTGAGAGCCACAACCACCCCTCGGCCATCGAGCCCTACCAGGGCGCGGCGACCGGGGTCGGCGGCATTCTGCGTGACGTGTTCACCATGGGGGCACGACCACTGTGCGTGATGGACCCGCTCTTCTTCGGTGAGCTCGACGACGCCCGTAACCGTTGGCTCCTCGAAGGGGTCGTGGCCGGCATATCGGGTTACGGCAACTCGGTGGGGGTGCCCACCATCGGGGGCGAACTGACGTTCGATTCCTGTTACGCGAGCAACCCGCTCGTCAATGTTCTGTGCGCCGGGGCCCTGCCTGTGGAGCGCTTGGTGCTCGGACGGGCCTCGGGCCCGGGCAACCTGGCCGTGCTGCTCGGATCACGCACGGGTCGTGACGGAATCGGTGGTGTCTCGGTGCT
>CAWUMA010000091.1:0-3409 GCA_963923835.1 uncultured bacterium | reverse complement strand
TTTCATTTGGGGAGCCTTGTTACCCACGAGTAAGGTGCGCCTATGAGTTTCTCCACTGTGGGCGTTGTCGGGTCGGGAATTATGGCGAGCGGCATCGCCGAAGTCGTCGCCGCGTCGGGTTCCGAGGTCATCGTGAGGGCGCGAAGCCAGTCGAGCCTGGATTCAATGCTGAAGGGCCTCGACAAGTCCCTGGCCCGTCAGGTCGAGCGCGGCAAGCGCACCGAGGACGACGCCGCGGCACTGCGCGCGCGCGTGCGCGGCACGACGGAGATTGCCGACCTCGCGAACTGCGACCTGGTGATCGAGTCGGTCGTCGAGGACCTCGAAGTCAAGCTCCCGCTGTTCCGCGAACTGGACGCCGCCGTCAAGGACGGCGCCATTCTCGCCACCAACACTTCGACACTGCCGGTCGTTGACATGGCCCGCGTGACATCGCGCCCCGACAAGGTGGTCGGCGTGCACTTCTTCAACCCGGCCACCGCGATGTCCCTCGTCGAAGTGGTTCGCCCCCTGACCGCGAGCGACGACACGGTGGCCGCCGTAACGGCCTTCGCCGCCGCCTGCGGCAAGGAGCCCGTCGAGGTGAAGGACCAGGCCGGCTTCGTGGTCAATGCTCTGCTCTTCCCCTACCTCAACAACGCCATCCGCCTGCTCGAACTCGGTGTCGCCTCCCAGGAGGGCATCGACACGGCGATGAAGGGTGGATGTGGATTCCCCATGGGTCCCTTTGCCCTGCTCGACCTCGTGGGACTCGACACGTCGCTGGCGATTCTTGAGGCGCTGCACGCGGAGTACGCCGACGACCACATGGCCCCGCGACCGATGCTGCGTCGCCTGGTGGCCGCCGGTCACCTGGGTCGCAAGAGCGGCCGCGGCTTCTACGACTACGCGAAGTAGGTCCGACGTGGTGGAGCGTGCCAAGCCCTGGGTCATGAGGACCTACTCGGGTCACTCCACTCCGGCCAAGTCCAACGAGCTCTACCGCTCCAACCTCGCCAAGGGTCAGACCGGGCTGTCGATCGCCTTCGACCTGCCGACCCAGACCGGCTACGACCCCGACGACGAGATGGCGCGCGGCGAGGTCGGCAAGGTCGGCGTGCCCATCGCCCACCTGGGCAATCTGCGCACCCTGCTCTCAGGTATCCCTCTTGCCGAGAGCAACACCTCGATGACCATCAACGCCACCGCCGCCTGGCTGTGGGGTCTCTACCTCGCCCTCGCCGAGGAACAAGGCGTGGACCCGGCCGTGCTCGCGGGCACCACGCAGAACGACATCGTCAAGGAGTACCTCAGTCGCGGGACGCACATCTTCGCGCCCGAGCCCTCGCGCCGACTCATCGTCGACATGATCGCCTACGGCATCAACCACGCACCGAAATGGAACCCCGTCAACGTCTGCAGCTACCACCTGCAAGAAGCCGGTGCGACCCCGGTCCAGGAAGTGGCCTTCGCCCTCGCGACGGCCGTCGACATCCTCGACGCCGTGCGCGACTCGGGCAAGGTCTCCCCCGCCCAGATGCCCGCGGTGGTCGGACGAATTTCTTTCTTCGTGAACGCCGGCGTGCGCTTCGTCGAAGAGGTCGCCAAGATGCGCACCTTCACCCAGATGTGGGACGAGATCTGCCGCGACCGCTACGGCGTCGAGGACCCGGCCCTGCGCCGCTTCCGTTACGGCGTGCAGGTCAACTCGCTCGGCCTCACCGAACAACAACCCGAAAACAACGTGCCGCGCATCGTCCTCGAGATGCTGGGCGTCACGTTGTCGGCCGACGCCCGCGCCCGCGCCATACAGCTGCCCGCGTGGAACGAGGCGCTGGGGCTGCCCCGTCCCTGGGATCAGCAGTGGAGTCTGCGTCTCCAGCAGGTGCTCGCCTTCGAGTCGGACCTGCTCGAATACCCCGACCTCTTCGCCGGATCGACCGTCATGGAGGCCAAGGTCAAGGAACTCACCACGGCGGCGCGCGCCGAACTCGACGAAGTGCTCGCCCTCGGTGGCGCCTTCGCCGCCATTCCCGAACTCAAGCGTCGTCTCGTGGCCAGCCAATCGGCTCGCGTCGCGCGTATCGAGTCGGGCGAACAGATTGTCGTGGGCGTGAACCGTTTCACCGAAACGGCCCCCTCGCCGCTGACCGAAGGGGCCGGCCTCGAGGCCATCCTCACCGTCGACCCGGCCGTGGAACGCGAGATGATCGCCGACCTCGAGGCGTGGCGCGCGGGTCGTGACCAATCAGCGGTGAACGCGGCACTGCGCGAGCTACGCCGGGTGGCGGAGTCCTCCGATCCGGCCGACAACATCATGGAACCGACCATCGCCCTCGCCAAGGCCGGCGGCACCACCGGCGAGTGGGCGGCCGCCCTGCGCTCGGTCTACGGCGAGTACCGCGCCCCCACCGGCGTGGGACCCGGCGTGTCGGCGCGTGACGAAGGTTTCGTGGAACTCGTCCGTCGATCGAAGGCGTTGGCGGAGAAGCGCGGTGCCCCGCCCAAACTCCTCGTCGCCAAGCCGGGACTCGACGGCCACTCCAACGGTGCCGAGCAGATTGCCGTGGCCGCTCGTGACTCGGGTTTCGAGGTCGTGTACCAGGGCATCCGTCTCACGCCCGAAGAAATCGTGGCCGCGGCCCGTGATGAGGACGTGGACGTCATCGGTCTCTCGATTCTGTCGGGGTCGCACCTCGCACTCGTCCCGCGCATCATCGAGGGCCTCCGTGAAGCCGGCGTGGACGCGGCCGTCGTGGTGGGTGGCATCGTGCCCGACGAGGACGCGGCGACCCTGCGCACGCAGGGCGTGACGGCCGTCTACACACCCAAGGACTTCTCGCTGGCCGCCATCATGGGCGACCTGCTCACCCTGGTCGAAGCGCGGGCCTAACCGCCGAAGTGCTGAGGCCGGCGAAGGGCGAAGGGCCCGGCGGCGAACCAGCGGCCCGAGAAGCGCCAGCGTGGCGTCTGATCGGACTCACTGACCGCACCTTGGATCATCAGTGACACGGCCGCGGCCGTGACCGCGGCGATCTCGTCCTCCGTCGGTTGGGGCCGCGGCGGCAGACCGTTCACAGGGGGACGTTCCCGTGCTTGCGCTTGGGCAACTCTTCACGCTTGCCACGAAGTAGGTCGAGCGAGCGGGCCAGAATCTTGCGCGTCTCGGCGGGGTCAATGACGTCGTCAATGAATCCGCGCTCGGCCGCGATGTAGGGCGTGGCGTAACGCTCCTGGTAGTCCTCGGTCAGTTCGGCGCGCAGGGCGGCCGGGTCCTCGGCGTTCGCGAGGTCGCGGCGGTAGACGATCTCCACCGCTCCCGAGGCGCCCATCACGGCGAACTCGGCCGTCGGCCACGCGAAGGCCAGGTCGGCACCGATGGACTTGGAGTTCATGACGACGTAGGCGCCGCCGTAGGCCTTGCGGGTCG
>CAWUMA010000090.1:0-3413 GCA_963923835.1 uncultured bacterium | reverse complement strand
GGTTCTGGTTTCTCTGGCGATCTCGCCGCCCGCCCACGCGGGTGAGAACACCCCCGAGGCGCCGACGCCACAGTGGCGCGTGGCGTCGAGTTCGGCACGCGGTGTCATGGCGGATTTCCGAAACGTCTCGGTTGGTCCGGCCATCTTCCGGGCGGTGCGACTTCGCGCGCGCACCACGATGCTGCGCTGGCACGTCGGTTCGATTGACCCACCCCGTCACATCTTCGTGCCCCGTGACGCCGGGCCCTCCATTGACTGGGCCAGCGAGGGATTGGCCGGGGTTGTCGCGGCGTTCAACGGTGGCTTCAAGGTCGCCGCTCACGCCGGTGGTTCGATTGTTGACGGAGTCATCCTTGCGCCACTCGTGAAGGGGATGGCCTCCATCGCGTTGAACGCCCAGGGTCAGTGGGAGATGGGCGTGTGGGGGAGTGCCGGTTTCCCGTCGGCCGGTTTTGACCCCATCGCTGTTCGGCAGAATCTGGCTCCGCTCGTTCAGGCCGGTCGGCCCACCGCCTTGGCGCTGGCGGCCAACCAACGCGTCTGGGGGGACCCGTTGGGCGGCATCTTGCCCGAGGCCCGTAGTGGTCTCGGGGTCGACGCAAACGGGAACCTGATTTACGTGGCCACCATGCATCGCGTTCTGGGTTCGGACGTGGCGCGGGCCCTCGTGGCGGCCGGGGCCGTCTTCGGTATGGAGTTGGACATGAATCCCTTCTGGCCGATGGTGGGAGTCGCGTCGTCACCGCTTCATCGACCGGCCGCCTACACGTGGGGGTTGCCCCAGAGTGAGAACAACCCCGCGGTTTTCAACACGGGTTGGCAACGGGACTTCTTTGTCGCCGTGGCCCGACCCGATCAGTGGAACTGCGACTGGCGTTCGCCCGGACTCGGGCTGGGGGTGCGTGGCGCCCAGCCCCAGGTGATTCAGCGCGTGTGCGATGTGGTCACGACGACCATTCCGTGATCCACCCTTGGTATAAAACAATTTTTATTTCGACTTGAAAAATCATATTTTTCGATAATTGTTTGTGACTTTAGGTACCCTGCGAACATCTCTTCTTCGCCCGATCCCCAGAAATTTGAGGCTCTCGGCACGGCCATGCGCGAAGCTCGGGTGAATCACCGGCCCAAGCTGACGATGTTCGATGTGGGCCAGAACCCTCTCGCACCGCGAACCTGGAGCCACTCCCATATTTCGAAAGTGGAGCGGGGCCACGAGTGGCCCAAAGAGGATCTGGTCGCCTGGTACGAGGCGGTGTGCGAACTCGAGCCCGGCACCCTCATGGCGCTCTTTGACGACGCCGTGGGCTACATCGGCGTGGCGCTTCCCGAGCACGTCGGACGCGGAGCCCGGGAGTGGGCCCCCGACCGGATCGAATTGCACGGTGACCTACGTGGCCCACGCATGGTGATGACCGAACAACATGACCTCATCTGCCAACGCGACGGATCGAACGGGTACGTCCTCATCGTGGACCTCGGACTCGATGCCGACAACCGTGCGACTGTGCTCGAGGGTGGCGTGGCTCTCGGTGAGTACATCTGGCGCTCGGAGCGGCTCGGGGCATTGGCCATCGATTTCGGTCGCCACTTCGCGAAGGGGGAGTGGCGCCGACTGGCGGTGCGCCACGAGTTTGATCCCGTGGACGTGACTGAGCCCTGGCTCACGGTGGCCAATCGATCATTCCGCGTTCGCGAAGCGGTGGTCTCGACCCAATTCGCCCCTCACCGGGCTGGTGAGCCGTTCGTGGTCGAGGGCGTTAACCTCGACGAACTTCACGAGGCGTTCGACTCATCGAGCCCCCACAGCGCCTTGTCCCACAATCCCAGTTGTCGACCCCTGGCGATTGATGCGCAGTCGCGAGGTGCTGTCCGCTTCAAGAACCTGCAGCCCGGACTCCACTACGGTCTCGCCTGGGTGTGAGCCACGGGCGAATTTCGCCGTCGTCACACCGGCTCCTATTCTGGGTCTATGCCCACCCCTCCCTCTTCGTTGCCATCGACTCTCGGAGCTTTACGAGCCTCGGGCTGGGAGTCCGTGCCGGTCCGCGAAGAGTTGCGGCGCAATCTCGAGCAGCGTCTGAGCGAGGGTCGACCGCTGACGTCAGCCGTGTTGGGTTACGAGGATTCGGTGCTACCCCAGTTGGAGACGGCCCTGCTGGCCGGTCACGACATCATCTTGTTGGGCGAGCGCGGCCAGGCCAAGACCCGCATGATCCGCTCGCTGGTGGACCTTCTCGACGAGTGGCTGCCGATCATCGCCGGTTCTGAGGTCCGTGACGATCCGTACGCCCCCATCTCGGCCTTCGGCCGCGACCAGGTGGCCACCCACGGCGACGACACGCCGATTGCCTGGGTGCACCGCAGCGAGCGATTCGCCGAAAAGTTGGCCTCGCCCGACACCTCGATGGCCGACCTCATCGGTGAAGTGGACCCCATCAAGGTGGCTGGCGGTCTCTACCTTGACGACCCGCGGGCGCTGTCCTACGGGTTGGTCCCCAAGTCCAACCGGGGCATCTTCGCGATGAACGAGTTACCCGACCTCGCCGAGCGCATTCAGGTGGGTCTGCTCAACGTCCTCGAAGAACGCGACGTCCAGATTCGTGGCCACCTCGTGCGCCTCGACCTCGACCTGCTGGTGGTGGCCACGGCCAACCCCGAGGACTACACCAATCGTGGCCGGTTGATCACGCCGCTCAAGGACCGCTTCGGCTCGCAGATCCGCACCCACTACCCCTACGAGATCACGACCGAAATCGCGATCATCAAGCAAGAAGCCAAACTGCCCACCTCGCCCAAGCCCATCGTCGTGCCGTGGTTCATCGACGACATCGTCGCGCGCATCAGCCACGTGGCCCGCGCGAGTCACGCCATCTCCCAGCGTTCGGGTGTGTCGGTGCGACTGTCCATCGCCAACTACGAGACGGTCATCGCCAACGCCCTGCGTCGGGCGCTGCGCACCGGTGACGGTGCCGTCGTGCCGCGCGTGAGCGACCTCTCGGCCGTGGTGCAGAGCACCCAGGGCAAGATCGAGTTCGACGCGATTGATGACGACGACTCTGACAAGGTCATTGCAACCTTGGTGTCAATCGCCGTGCGCCAGTGCTTCACCGAGCACGTGCTGCTCGAGGAGGGGCCGGAGATCGTCGACGCCTTCGCCGACGAGGTCATCGTCCACACCGGTGACGACCTGCCCGACCAGGCCTACGTCGGCATTCTCGAGGGGATGCCGGCTCTCGCCGAGCCCGTGCGCCGGGTGGCCGGACCGACGGCGACCGACGGGGAACTCGCCGCCACGGCCGAGTTCATACTCGAGGGCCTGTACCTGACCAAGCGTCTCGCCAAGGACGCCTCGGGGGCGCGGGCCCTGTACCGCTCGCGGAACCGGTAGTGGCCGTCCGCTACGGATTCCG
>CAWUMA010000089.1:0-3416 GCA_963923835.1 uncultured bacterium | reverse complement strand
CCGCGGTGGTGGCCTACCTTCCACTCGGCTGGAGCCAATCGGTGGCCGAGGTGCGTTATCTCATCTCCTTCCAGTTCCACCACGCGACGCAGGGGTCGGCGGGAATACTCCACGGCCACTACTACGGAGTGGTTCCCTGGTGGGCCAACATTTGGTACGCCTTCACGGGGATGGGATGGATCTTCTTCTCGCTCCTCGCCATCGCGATAGTGGCCGCCCTGGTGCGACGCGAGATGGTCGTGGCGTACGTGCTGGCGCCGACTGTCCTGATTTTTTTGGTGACGGCGCGATCGCACTTGACATACCCCTTCTATTGGGTCGATCTTGAGCCGGGGTTGGTGGCCGCGGCCGCTCTCGGCGTGGCGTGGATCTGGCGACACCGTGCGGTGCGGGTTCCTGCGGCGGCCGCACTGGGCACTCTCGGATTGTTATCCGTGGGGCTTTTGGTGTCCGGTGTCGCCTCGGCGTCCCCCGGGCCCTACCAGCGCGCCGCTCACACCATTGATTGCCGACGAGGTTGCACGGTCGACTACGTCGGGTTTCTCGGCGTGTTGGAGAATTACGTGACCGGAACGGTCAACATCGCGCGACCCGGTGGCGGAGAGTTCATTTTTCAGACTCCCGGGTCCAATGTGGTAGTGCCGTTTCACTCGGGCGCTCAGGTTCGCCAACCCGAGTACGTGGTCATCGACCCGGCGTCCCCGATTGCCAAGTATGAGTTTGCTCGCAGCGTTTCGGAGTTTGAACGTCGCTTCTCACAGATTGGTTACGTCGAAGTCCCTTCGGGTACCCGAATGAGAATCTGGCGACTGGTTCGCTGAGGGTTTCGAGTCAGGCCAGCGGCTGATTCGACGTGCGCACGAGACGATCAAGAACTCCCGCCGCCGCACCCGACGCCACCGTCACTTCAGCAAGTTCAAAACCTTCACGCAGGGACTCGGCTCGCCCCGCCATTTGCAGGGCGAGAGCCGCGTTGGCGCAGACCGCATCGTGAACCGGGCCCAACTCGCCATCGAGGAATCGGCGCACCACCGTGGCGTTGTCGTGGGCACCTCCACCTCGCAGGGCATTCACGTCGGCGTGGCGACCCAGCTCGGCGGGGGCGTCCACGCGGCGTTGGTCGATGCCATCGGGGGTGACCACGAAGACAGTGGACGGCCCGCCGAGGGAGAGTTCGTCGAGACCGTCGTCTCCGTGCACGAGAGCCATTGATTCGGCTCCCCGCGCGGCGAGGACCTGCGACATGGGCTCGAGGAGTCGGCGGGGTGCCACGCCAATCACGCCACGGCGCACGCCGGCGGGATTGGCCAGGGGGCCGAGAACATTGAACACCGTGCGAAAGGCGAGGGCGCGGCGAATCGGAGCGATATAGCCCAGCGCGTGGTGGTAACTCGGGGCGAAGATGAAGGCCATTGAGGCCTCGTGGAGACAGTCGGAAATGACGGCGGGTGGAAGATCCAGTTTCACACCCAGACTCTCGAGGACGTCGGCGGACCCGACCGACGACGAGGCGGCACGGTTGCCGTGCTTGGCCACCGGAACTCCGGCACCGGCGACGACGAAGGAGGCCATGGTCGACACGTTCACGGTGTGCAGCTGGTCGCCACCCGTACCGACGATGTCGATGGCCTCGACGGGAACGCGAAGGCGCGTCGCCGATTCCATCATCGCGTCGACGAAGCCCGTCATTTCGTCGGCCGTCTCGCCCTTCATGGTGAGGGCCGTCAGGAAGCTGGCCACCAGAGCCGCGTCCATGCCTCCGGCCAGAATCTCGGCCAGGGCGTCGTGGGCCTGGGCGCGATCCATTGATTCGCCTCGCACGAGGGCGTGAAGAACGCGGTGAGCGAATGTGTCCATGATCTCCGAAGGGTCGAAACGATGCTCTCTGGGAGACAAAAGTAGTTGCTCCGTTAATCTGACGTGGTGGCGACTTACCTTGACGCCCTCGGTGATTTCCACCGCCGGCGTGCGGCCGCCGACGACCGCGACTGGCGGGCCCGTCTTGACTCGCTTGCCCCCGTCGGGCCCTCGCTGGAGGCAGCGTTGCGCGCCGACCCGGGGCACGTAGCCGTAATCGCCGAGGTCAAGAGAAAGTCACCGTCGAAGGGTTGGCTCGCACCGGATATCGATGCCGCCGTACTGGCCCGCCAGTACGAAGCGGCCGGGGCTGCCGCAATCTCGGTGTTGACCGATACCGAACACTTCGGTGGCAGTCTCGATGACCTGCGAGCCGTGTCGTCAGCCGTGTCGGTACCCCGACTTCGGAAGGATTTCACGGTCTGCGAAAACGACATCCTCGATGCCGCAGAAGCAGGCGCCGGTGCCGTGTTGCTCATTGTTGCGCTCCTGACCGATGAGGAGCTGAGCCGGTTCTCCCGCTTGGCGACCCGAGTGGGACTCGACGCGCTGATAGAGGTGCATGACGCCCCGGAAGTGGACCGAGCCCGGGCCATCGGTGCCACGTTGATAGGTATCAATCAGCGCGATCTCCACTCCTTCCACGTTGACACTGATCGAGCCGCCCGGTTGGCGGCGAGCCTGCCCGACGACGTGGTGCGTGTGTGTGAGTCGGGTCTGGCCAGTCGAGCCGACGTCGAGCGCGCCGCCGGGGCCGGTTTCCACGCCGTCCTCGTCGGCGAGGCCTTCGTCACCAGCTCGGATCCCTCAGCCACGGTTCGAGAATTCACGTCGGTGACCCGTTGATCAAGATCTGTGGGATAACCAGCGAAGCCGATGCCGACATGGTTGTCGCCAGTGGAGCCGACGCGTTGGGCCTCATCTTCGCCGAGTCGCCGCGCCGAGTGAATCGCGATGTCGCCCAACGCATTGCGGCTCGCCATCACGATTTTCGTTGTGTGGGCGTCATGCGGGGACTCAGCGAAGACGTCATTATGGAGATTGTCGACGAAGTGGGTGTGAGCACGGTCCAACTGCACGATGCGGTGAGCGAGGCAACCCTGGCCAGTCTCCGCGAAAGATCAGTTGACATCTGGCGTGCCGTTCCACTAAAGGAACGGGGCCTTGCATCCACCGAGAGTGGATACGTGTCGACGCTGTTGATTGACGGTCCCGCGCCCGGAAGCGGTCGAACCAATGACTGGACGGGCGTCGACCTCTCGGTTCTCCCGGTTCGGGTCGTCATCGCGGGTGGCCTCAACCCAGACAACGTGGCGGGCCTGATCGAGCAACTCTCACCCTGGGGGGTGGATGTGGCCAGCGGCGTGGAGAGTTCACCCGGAGTCAAAAACTCCGAACTGGTCGCTAATTTTGTGTCACGAGCCAAGGCCGCCCTCGGTCAGAAAGGTGCATCGTGAGTGAACTGACCGGCCACATGGCACCCCCGTCGGAGCAGGGCCGGTTCGGGGAGTTTGGTGGACGCTTCGTCCCCGAAGCCCTGATGCCCGCGTGCCTCGAAT
>CAWUMA010000088.1:0-3424 GCA_963923835.1 uncultured bacterium | reverse complement strand
GGTCGCAACGATGTGGGGCGGGTCAGCGAACCGGGCACCGTGGTCGTCGAGCGCCTCGCCCGGGTCGAGCGCTTCAGTCACTTGATGCACCTGGTTTCACAGGTGTCGGGGACGCTTCGTGAGGGTCTCGACGCCATTGACGCGTTGGCTGCCCTCTTTCCGGCCGGCACGCTCAGCGGTGCGCCGAAGATTCGGGCGATGGAAATCATCGACGAGGTGGAACCAGTGCGACGCGGACCCTACGGCGGGGCGCTCGGCTATTTCGCCCTCGACGGTGACGCCGACTTCGCCATCACGATCCGCACTGTCGCGCTGCGTCATGGGTGGGCCACGATTCAAGCTGGTGGTGGAGTAGTGGCCGATTCCACGGGCGAGGGTGAGTATCACGAGTGTCTGACGAAGGCGTCGGCCCCCTTGCTGGCGCTCGAAATCACCGACCCCGCTCTCTAGGCCTTTCCGCACACGCAGTGGCGCACCGCGCCGTCAATCGACGTCGCACCGGTGCGGGTCGGGCCGAACCGAATCGGCACGATGTCTGAGTAGCCGTAGGGGTAGCGCGACACGTCGTTGGTGAGGTTGGCCTCGAAGTAGACGGGGTCGTGTGAGGCGACCGTTCCCATGACGCGGAAGGTCACGCGACCGGCGGCGTCGGTCCGGGCCTGAACGGGTGTGGCCCCCACGGGCTGGCCGTTGATGACCGCTTGGCCGTAGGCGAGCCCCGACTGCGTGTACACGATCTGGCCGAGGTACACCACGATGCCCGCGCGTCGCACGGGTTGATTGAACGTGTTCACCACTTGGGCACGGAACTCCACCGGCCGACCGATCGGGACAGTTCGGTTGACGGCGCGCGGGAGTAACTGCACGTGGTGCTGGTTCGCCACGAAGGGTGCGGACACGGCGACGGTGGCCGGTGACGATGTGAAGGCCATCAACTGGAAGCCGCCGGTGAGCGGAGGTTGGGCGAAGAAGTTCGGAGCGAGCAGGGTGTAGTGGGCGCGGTGATGCGGTGCCAGAAAGGTGGGGCCCGCGACCCGGTTCCAGAAGGCGGTGAGCGAACCGCCCTGGTCGATCGTGAAAGTCGGACGGAGGGTACGTGACGTGGTGTTGGTGACTTGTGCGTCAATCTGAACGATGGTGGCCAACTGGCCGGTGGTGCGAACCGACTGGATGTCCACGGTGAGCGGGGCGCGACTCACGAGAGCGACTGCGGCCAAGCTGGCTGCGGCCACGGCCGAACCCACGGCTGAGAACGCCAGTCGCCGTGATATCCGCGGAGTGGTGCCCTCGCGAGGACGCAGGCCCGACATGGCGACGAGTCCAGGGAGTACGGGCATCAGCAGGTAACTGTCGAAACTGCGGGCCGCGAGCAGCATCAAGGCGCCGGGCCCCAGAATTGTGAGTGCCTTGAACCTCGGGTAGGTGGCGATGAAGGCGAGCCACGCTGTGACGGCGGCCGCCGCGAGAGAGAGGCCGTAAAGGCGAAGTTGTCCTCCGCCGATGCCGAGGTAGAGAGCGAGCGAGATGATGCCCTGGCCCGCGGGTACGAGTGTGTTCTGCAGCGGCGTGAGGATTCCCCGAAGCCAGGCGTGGGGGTTGGTCAGCGCGAAAGGTGCGTTCACGAGAGCGAAAGCCAACGCGCCGGGTCCGAGGTAATCGACCAGCACGCGAAACGCCGGTCGGGTTCCCGCCCGTCGCCGCTCTTCCACAAAGATGGCGCCCACGAGGAAAGGCAGCATGATCCACGGGGTCTGCTTGACCGAGAGCGCTAAACCCAGTGCGACCCCCTTCCAGCGCACGCGTGAGATCGCCATGTCGCCGAGTTGGTCGAATCGGTGAACGGCCAGCATCAGCGGTGTGAGATAGACGACGTCGGTCACGCCGCCGACCGAGTACCCCATGAAGACGCCCAGGGCACTGAGCAGAATCGGAACCGGCTTGAGGGGAGTGGGGAGCAGCCGGTACGCCGTGACGGCCGCGATAATCCAGGCCACGACATTGACCACGACGCCGAGTTGTGCGTGGAGGTGCAGCCAGAGAAACGGCACGTAGATGAGGAAGCTCAGCGCCGGGTAACTCAGTGCCGTGACGGGTGCGCCGTTCAAGTTGAACGTGTAGCCGTTGGGCGAGACGTCAAAGGCCGGAAAGGCCGGCGCCATGGACCGGGGGTAGGGGTTATGGAAGTGGGCGGCAATCTGGCCGGCGTATTGGTTGAAGGCCATCTCGTCGGTGCCGTACCCGGGGGCGGTGCGGACCTGCATCAGGGCCCAGACGGCGAAACCCGCCATCGCCGCCACCAGGCCAACGTGTTGGACCAATCTTTCGATTCGCGGTGACGACGTGATGTGGGCCCACGAGGTGAGGAGCAGAACGATGCCCACTCCGGCCAGCGACAACTGAACCGGAGTGACCCACCGGAACGTGTCGACGTAGGCGAAGAGTTGGAACGACCAACCCACGAGAGTCACCCCGACGACCGACCACAACACCTTTTCGCTGAGGTGATCGGACGTGCGGCTCAGGTCATCGGAGAGAAGGCTCACGTGGTTCCGTGGAAGACGGTCGCCATACCACGCGGACTCATCACGAGGTCACGGATGGCCGCGCCACGGGGTACCACGGTGTGGGGAAGAAGAACGCACCGCTCCACACGGGCGTCTGGTCCAATCCAGCAACCCGGATTGACCACGGAGTCACGGATGACGGCGCCGGGGCGCACCGCCGCATCGGGCGCGATCCACGAACCGTTGCGATACTCGAGGGTTCCGTCAGCCCCGTCCCGGCCGCCCGCGGCGAAACTGGCCCGCGAAAAGCTCTCGGGCGTGCCGGCGTCCTCCCAGTAGTCGTCGAAGGCGTACGAATGGAGGCGCGCATCCGCGGCCAGATCGGGAAAGACGTCACGCTCCAAACTGCTGGGCGAAGTCGGGGAGACCCCGTCCAGACCGTCGGGGTCAAAGACGTAGACCCCGGCGTTCACCATGCGTGACGGCGCTTCACCTCTCGTTGGTTTTTCCACGAATCGAGTGACCCGCCCGTCGTCGCGTGTGACCACCACGCCAAACGCGGAAGGATCCTCAACGGGCCTCACGGCCAAGGTGGCACTGGCCCCTGACGCGCGGTGGCTGGCCACCAGTTCGCCGATGTCGAGATCGGTGAGGATGTCACCGTTCATGGCCACAAACGTGTCCGTGATACCGATCTGATCGACGGCGTGACGTAATGCTCCCGCGGTGTCGAGTCGCCGGTCCTCCACGCAGTAGCTCACGGGGAGGCCGGCGATCTCGAACTTCGGGAAGTAGTCGACGAAACGCTGGGGTAGATAGCCGAGAGCGAGGACCAGAGAATCAATGCCGTGATGCACGAGGTGGTGGGCGACGCGCTCGATCATCGTTCGTCCGGCGACG
Organism: uncultured bacterium; assembly: GCA_963923835.1. GTDB lineage: Bacteria > Actinomycetota > Acidimicrobiia > Acidimicrobiales > RAAP-2 > RAAP-2. Next base: position 20 of record CAWUMA010000088.1, on the reverse strand, counting down.
GGTAAGAGGGGCTTGGGCGT
>CAWUMA010000087.1:0-3424 GCA_963923835.1 uncultured bacterium | reverse complement strand
TAGAGCCGACCCGCACGGTGGCCGGTCGCAGCGACTCGTCCTCGTACGACTCGCCCCGCAACACCGCTCGCACGGCCGCCCGAACCCGCAGCGGGTCGAGGGGCTTGACGAGGAACCCTTCTGCACCGCTGCGGCGGGCGAGAAAGACGTCGGGCCGACGGTCGAGCAGCATCAGCACGCTGACGGGCTCGGCCGCGCCAAAGGACTCTTCGTGGCGCAACTCCAGCGTGAGGGCCATGCCGCCCATCGAACCGACCTGGAGGTCGCAGATCACGAGGTCAACACCACCTTCGGTGACGCGGGCGATGGCCTCGCGGGCCGTTGAGACCTCTTCAATCGTGAGGTCCGGCCCCACGAGCATCGAACGCAATTCGTCTCGCAGCGAGGGAAGGTCGCTGACCAAAAGGACGTGAGCCACGAGTGAAAGCGTAGCGGGGTGGGGCAACGGCTCGACTATGACAACCATGTTGTTCCGCGAAATTCTCCCCGATTTTGAGCAATTTGTCCGGGGCGGGTCGCCTCACTATCGTTCGCTCGGTACGCCGGGTGAGGGGGAAGACCGTGGCGACGGTGCAGTTATCGTGGGCCGTTCAGGCCGCTTGTCGCGACGCCGACCCGAATTACTTCTTTCCACCTGATGGCGCCGAGCGCCGCGCCGAACGCGAAGCGCTAGCGAAGAGAATTTGTTCTCAGTGTGTGGTTCGCATCGACTGTTTGGAACTCGCGCTGAACCGTGGTGAGAGTTACGGCATCTGGGGCGGGCTCAACGAAGTTGAGCGGCGCTCACTCCTCCGTCGTCGCTGATTCAACCCAACCCAATTGCACGGGCGTAACCCGGCTCACAACGAGCAGCAAGATGAACGTCACCACGTGCACGGCGGTGCAGTAGAGACAGATGTGGTTGATGAGGACGAGCTCGGCGTAGATGAGCCAGAGCACGAACAGCATCGACACCGCCACGAGGGCGAAGCGGGCCTGGTGGATCCAGCGCTGCGGGGCGTTCCAACCCCACGGCGAGTTAATGGCGGTGAGAACCAGGTAGTTACCGAGCCCCAAGAAGGCCACCGGAATCCCCAGAAAGTAGGACTGGGCCGAGGTCGTCACCAGCGCGCAGTCGATGGTGCCCGTTGAGGAGCACGCGAGCAACTGCGCGTCGAAGTGGGTGATGGTGAGATACGTCGACAGCCCGAGACCGATCAAACTCAAGACGAAGGTGGTGACCTTCGCCAGCGAGCTGACCGGGTAGGCGGCCTCGGGGCTCACTTCAGACCGAGGGCGGCCTTCGCCGCACGAACGCCCGTCGAGTTGCAGACCGAGGCGGGCTTGTTACCGTCCACCGCGCAGATGGCGGCCGACTGGTAGTTCGCGGTCGCCACGATGGCCTGGGTCACCGGGCTGGTCGGGTCGCTGAGTCCCTGAGCGATCGTCGCGCGAGTCATGCCCTGCAGGGGAGCGGGCGAGTAGCTCGCGCCCGAGGACAGGAACTGGTTGCCGACGCTCACGAAGGGGATTGAACCATCTTGGCTGGGCTGGAGGGTGGGGATGAAGGCCGAGGTGTCGTACTTCTTCCACGTGGCCTGCTGGACCTTCGTCGGCTTGGTCAACTTCTCGTAGAAGCCGAGTGAGTTGTTCCACACGCTGGTGAACTCTTCGACACCCGAGAAGGCGACGTAGGGTGACGAGAAGGTGGCCTTCTGGAAGGTGAAGGTCTGCGTGCCCGGGTAAACCTCGCCGGTCTTGGTCGAACTCACGCCGTTACCGAGGCCCGACCACGTGCCAAAGCGACTCAGTGCCGCGACGACGGACCAACGCTCGGCGGCGCAGAACGGGCAGTACTCGGCACCGACGTACATAAAGACGGGCAACTTCTTGCCGTTGACCGTGGCGGTCAGTAGGGCCTGGCCCTTGGTTTTGGCAGGTGCCGAGACGGGGATGCCCGGTGAGGTGACGCCCACCGAGTCGAACTCGGAAGCCGGGATGGACGTGACGGCCTTGAGGGCGGCCGGGTCGGCCGCAGTCCACGCCGATGACGACGCGCCGTTGGAGCCCGAGGCGATCTTCACCACGACCAGGGTGGCGACCACGGCCACGACCGCAATTGCGGCGATCCAGGTGAACAGGCCCGCGGGGCGGCCCTTGGCCGCTTTCTTGTTGGCGGGGCGCTGCGGCTTCTTCTTGGCGCTGGTCTGCGACACGGTGTTTCCTCCGTTTTGGTCTCGCCATCGTACCCGAGGGTTCCCTCCGCCCTACCGGCGCTCCCTACAAGATGCCGGCCCCCTTGGCCAGTACCACGACGGCGCTCACGGCCAGTAGTCCGTTGACGAGTCGGCGGAAGGTCTCGGGGTCCAGGCGGCCGGCGACCACGAACCCACCGACCAGGCCAATGGACGCCGGCCCAAGAGTCCAGGCGGCCCACTCCACACCGGTGCGGTGCACCGCACCTCCGGCGATCAGCACGACAGCACCCACGACGTTGGAGACGGAGAAGACGAATGAGATGGTGCCCCGGAACGATTCAGGCGAGAGTGCGCGCCCTCGGAGGTAGATCACCAGGGGCGGTCCGTTGGTCGCGATGCTCGTGTTGAGCACACCGCTGAGGCCGCCGGCGATGGCCATGGACCACCACGACGATTGCCACGCGTCACCACCGCGTCGTTCTGTTGCCACGAGCCACACCAGGGCGCCGAGCGTGCACACCCCCAACAGCACGCGTAACTGACCGGCTGACGAGTGGGTCAAGACCAGGACCCCCAGCGGCATCGCGAGGGCAGCCGCCATGGTGAGGCCCAGCGCGTCACGCCACGCAATGTCGTGGAGTCCGCGGTGAGTTTGCACGAGGCTGAGGAGCCCCGACACGAAGAAGGTCTGGATCACCACCTCGTGGGGAGCGGCGACGAGGGAGCCGAGCGACACGGCGACGAGGGCGAATCCGAATCCCGTCACACTTTGAAAGAAACCCGCGGCCAGCGCGATGATGGCGAGGGTGATCACGGTCCCCGTGGTGGCGGCGGTCGCGAGCACAGAGCGAAGGCTAGTTTTGCCCCATGGACGCGGCCGGAAACCCCAAACCGGCGGCCACGATTCTCACGTTGCGTGACGGTGCCGACGGCGTCGAAGTGCTGATGTTGCGACGCAACCTCAACAGCGACTTCGTCGGTGGGGCATATGTTTTTCCCGGCGGTGGGGTTGACGACGATGACCGCTTGACCAAGTGGCGAGAACGGGTCACGGGTCTCGACGAAGCGCTTGCTCACGCTCGACTGGGTCTCGCGAGCGACGCCCTCTCGTACTACGTGGCGGCCCTGCGAGAGATGTTCGAAGAGGCGGGTTTGTTGTTGGCGCATCACCGCGGTGCGGGTCCCCTCGATTCGCGTGATGACGCCCTGCGAGCCCGGCTCGCCGAACACCGCCGGGCGCTCAACGC
>CAWUMA010000086.1:0-3478 GCA_963923835.1 uncultured bacterium | reverse complement strand
ACTTCGGGGCCGATGCCGTCGCCGCCGAGCACGGCCACGCGGTGGGGGCTCTGCGTAGTCATGTGAACGGCTCCTTTGTTTCCCCCATTCTGGTCGCTGCGCCCCAGAACCGGCAAACCTCAGGGTGGGCTCGGCGGGGGCAAAGGTAGAATTGAGATTCGTTCGAGGAGGACCCGTGTCGGGAGAAATCCACCGCATCACCGAGGCGACACTCGCCAAACTCAAGGCCGAATACGAGCACCTGACCACGATCGGGCGCACCGAAATCGCCCGCGTCATCGAGGCCGCCCGCTCCCTGGGCGACCTGTCGGAGAACGGCGACTACCACGCCGCCAAGGACGACCAGGGCAAGATGGAGAGCCGGATCCGCCAGATTGACGCGATTATCCGTAACCACGAGATTGTCGAGCGTGACGAGAACGCCGCGGTCGTCCAGCACGCCTCGATCGTGACCATCGTCTACGACGGCGACGCCGACGACGACGCCATGGATTTCTTCATCGGCTCCATCGAAGAGAAGCCCGACGACGTGATGGTCGCCTCGCCCACGTCGCCGCTCGGCGAGGCCCTGCTCGGCAAGGCCGTCGGCGAGCTCGTCGCTTACGAAGCCCCGTCGGGCCAGCTCTCCGTCCGCATCATCGAAATTCGCTAGTGGCGGGCCGCACCCTCTTCGAGAAGATCTGGGACGAGCACGTCGTCGCCTCCCCCGCGGGTGAGCCGACGATTCTCTACATCGACCTCCACTTGATTCACGAGGTCACGAGCCCGCAGGCCTTTGACGGACTGCGCCTCAACGGCCGACGGGTCCGACGCCCCGAGCGCACCCTGGCCACGGCCGACCACAACGTGCCGACCGACCCCCTCTCGGTGCCGGTGAATGACCCCGTTTCCCGGCGTCAGCTTGAAGCCCTGGAGGAGAACTGCGCCGAGTTCGGCATCACCCTCTTCCCCCGGGGCCACGAAAACCAGGGCATCGTTCACGTCATCGGCCCCGAACTCGGCGTGACCCAACCCGGCATGACCATCGTCTGTGGCGACTCGCACACCTCGACCCACGGAGCCTTCGGTGCTCTCGCTTTCGGAATCGGCACCAGCGAGGTCGAGCACGTTCTCGCCACCCAGACGCTTCCCCAATTGAAGCCCCGCACCATGGCCGTCACCATCAACGGCGAACTGCCCGCCGGTGTGACGGCCAAAGACGTTGTCCTCACGATTATCGGGCGACTGGGAACTGGTGGTGGCGCCGGATACGTCATTGAGTACCGCGGCGACGCCATTCGGTCCCTCTCGATGGAAGGTCGGATGACGATCTGCAACATGTCCATCGAGGCGGGCGCGCGCGCCGGGCTCGTGGCGGTTGATGAGACGACGATTAACTACCTGCGCTCGCGGCCGGCCGCCCCGGAAGACTTCGAGTCCCACGCGGCGCGCTGGCGCACGTTCGTGTCGGACCCTGACGCCGTCTTCGACCACGAAATAGTGATCGACGCGGCCGACATCTCCCCCACGGTGACCTGGGGCACCAACCCCGCCCAGGTGGTCGCCCTGAGCGGCGCCATACCCTCGCCCGAGGACTTCGCCGACCCGGACCAACGTGCGGCGGCCGCTCACTCCCTGGCCTACATGGGCCTCACCCCGGGCACGCCGATGCGCGAGGTGCCGGTGGACGTGGTCTTTATCGGTTCGTGCACCAACTCGAGAATTGAGGACCTCCGCGCCGCGGCCGACGTTCTCCGTGGTCACACCGTGGCCCCCGGTGTGCGTGCCCTGGTCGTCCCCGGATCTCACCGCGTGAAGGCAGCCGCCGAGGCCGAGGGCCTCCACGAGATCTTCTTGGCGGCGGGCTGTGAGTGGCGTGAGCCCGGCTGCTCCATGTGTCTGGGAATGAACCCCGACCAGTTGGCCCCCGGCCAACGGTCGGCCTCCACCTCCAACCGGAACTTCGAGGGCCGTCAGGGTCGCGGCGGTCGCACTCATTTGGTCTCCCCCGCCGTGGCCGCCGCCACCGCCGTGCGTGGCCGCTTCACCGACCCGCGAGAGGTGAACGCATGAAAGCCGTGCAAATCGTCGAAGGTCGAGCCGTTCCACTCGAGCGCTCGGACGTGGACACCGACCAGATCATCCCCTCCGAGTGGCTCAAGCGCGTCGAGCGCACGGGCTTCGGTCGGGGCCTCTTTTCCGAGTGGCGCGACCAGCCCGACTTCGTGTTGAACCAGGCCGCCTACCAGGGGGCCACGATTCTCGTCGCGGGTCCGCGCTTCGGCACGGGCTCGTCGCGCGAACACGCCGTGTGGGCGTTGATGGACTACGGGTTTGAAGCGGTCATCGCCCCGTCGTTCGGGGACATCTTCAAGAACAACTCCTCGAAGCAGGGCCTCGTCACGGTCGTTCTCGAACCGGCCGACGTGGACGAACTCACGGCACTCATCAAGGACCGCCCGGACCGCCTCGTGGTGGTCGACGTCGAGAAGTTGAGTGTCGAAGTCCCTGACGCCAACTGGCGCCGCGGCTTCGTGCTGGACCCCGTGATCCGTGAGCGCCTGCTCAACGGATGGGATGACATCGGCCTGACTTTGCGCCACGAAGGCGACATTTCAACTTTCGAGACACACGTCGCCTCCCCCAACCTCGCGGGACTGTTTGACGCGCAGGGCCACCTCCGGCCCTAGTGCCGCTTACGCGTTCTTGGGCATCTCCGAGAACGGCATCGTCTTGTCGTTGTTGGGTTCCTTAGGCAAGCCCAGCACGCGCTCACCGATGATGTTGCACTGAATCTGGTCGGTACCACCGTAAATGGAGGGGGCCTGGGCGTACAGGGCACTGCCGGTCACCGCGGCGAGGAACGGGTTGCCCGTGGCCTCGCTCACCGTGGCTTGGTCTTTGGCGTCGTAGGCGTGGACCATGCCCTGGGCACCGACAATCTTCAGGCCGAGGTCACGCTGCAAACGCACGATGGCGCTCATCGACAACTTGGCGATGTTGGCCAGACCGGGAATGTCACCGCCGCGGGCGCGCGTCGCCTTCAGGCGCTCGGCGTTCAGTCGTCCCACCTCGTTCAACTGGTAGAGGCGCACGAGGTCCTGACGGACCAGCTTGTCCTTGCTGGCGCCATTTCCCTGAGCCAGCCCGACCAGCAAGTCAAACATTGCTCCACGCGCGTTCGCCGGAGGCGCCTGGCGCTTCTTGTCGCCCTTGGCCGCGACGAAGTCGCCCGCGCGCTTGCCGAGGTTTCCCGCGATGGTGCCAGGCACGGCCGTGGCGCCGCGTGAGCCCGCGCCCGATCCCAGCCCCGAGCGCTCGTAGGACAGGGTGGTGTTGGCGACGGCCCACCCGTTGTCCTTGCCGCCAATCAGAGCGGACTCGGGCGCGTGCGCGTCGTTGAGGAACGTCTCGTTGAACAGCGCGTGGCCAGTCATCTCGCGCAGGGGGCGAACTTCCACCTCGGGCTGGTGCATGTCCAGCGCGAAGTACGAGATGC
>CAWUMA010000085.1:0-3501 GCA_963923835.1 uncultured bacterium | reverse complement strand
GGCTGGTGCAAGGACAAGTTCGGTGTGTCCTGGCAGATCAGCCCCATCCAGATGCGCGACTACCTGGGCAACTCCGACCCCGACGCCGCGGCGTACGCCTGGGAGGCGCTGCGCCGCATGGGCAAGATCGTCCTCACCGATTTCGTCCCGTAATCACCGGCGTAGTCACATCAGCGACGTACCGTACGAAGCGTGAATCCGCGTTCAACGGCCAAGAGCATCCGTTCTCGAATCGGATGGGCACAGCACCCCAACGTCCGGTCCGATAATCAGCTGACGTTGGGCGAACGGGCCGCCGACGTGATGCGCAACGGTATGGGGAGTTGGACTTTTGTCTTCTGCGCCCTGGCCTTTCTCGCGGCGTGGATGGTCATCAACCACCATCACGGATTCGACCCCTACCCCTTCATCTTGTTGAATCTCGTGTTGAGCTGTCTGGCCGCGCTTCAAGGGGCCATCTTGTTGATTGCCGCCCGACGGGCCGATCAAATCGCCAGTGAACTCGCCAACTCCGACCACAAGATTGACGAGGAAACGCTCAGCCTTATGCATGAGGTCCACGAACTCACCCAAAAGGTTCACGCCCTCACCGAAGATGTCCACAAACTGACCCAGGTGATCTACACACACATCGCATCCGACAAGCCTTAGTCGGAGGTCATGTCACACCCCTGTGGGAAAATAGGAGTCTTGTCGACCAAGGTTGGTCGCCAGAAGGGAAATTCCAAGTTATGACCGTTGTTCTGGGCATCTTGCTCGCACTTGCTCTTATCGGCCTCATCGTGGTCGTGCTGCGCCAAAACCGGCCCGCACCGACCGACACCACTCCGGCACTCACGGCCGCCGACATCTCCAACACCGTCAAGACGGAGATTGCCGCCGCCATGAAGGCACTGAGCGACCAGGCCCGCGAAGATCGTGATGAGTCGGTGCGAATCGCCGCGGACACGGTGGCCAAAACCGGAGCCGCCGCCTTCGGGGAGAAGGCCGAGAACATCAACTCGACTCTGGACGCCTACCGCAAGGGCTTCGAGACGCAGCTCGGGGAACTCCGCCAAGAGTTGGCGACTCTCCGCGAGACCAACGCCAAGAACTACGGCAACGTCGACACCGCCGTGGGGAATCTCGCCCGCGAGGCCCAGGCGTTGAACAAGGTGCTGTCCAGCGCCCAGGGCCGAGGCAACTGGGGTGAGCGCATGCTCGAAGACATCTTGTCTCAATCGGGTTTCAAGCGTGGGATCAACTACGAGCGCCAGGAGACCCTCGAGGACGGTGGTCGACCCGACTACTCCTTCTTCCTTCCGCCGGACCGCGTCCTCTACCTCGACTCGAAGTTCCCGCTCGACAACTACGTGAAGTACTACGAAGCCACTGACGACCAGCAGCGCGTTGCCTACCAGGATGCGTTCATCAAGAACGTTGAGCAGCGGGTCAAGGAACTCGAGAAGCGTGACTACGTGTCACAGTCCAACCGCCAGGCACTGGACTACGTGCTGTTGTTCATCCCCAACGAGAGCATCCTCGGTTTTATCCAGCAGGCGAAGCCGTCGCTGATTGACGACGCCACCAGCCGCCGTGTGGTTCTGTGCTCGCCGCTGACCCTCTACGCCTTCCTCGGCGTCGTGCGTCAAGCCACCACGAGTTTCCAGATGGAACAGAACGCCAACCAGGTTCTGAGCTTGCTCAACAGCTTCGGAAAGTCGTGGAAGTCCTACGCCAATCAGATCGACCTCATCGGCAAGGCCTTCGGGCGAATCGTCAAGAACTTCGACAAGGTCGCGATGGGCAGCAAGATCTTCAAAGCCCTGTCCAAGAACATCGATCAGGTCGAAGACCTGGTTCGCGAGAAGGGCATCACGACCAACAGTGATGCGACGGCCGAGTTCGAGCAGGCCCTCCGGGCCCTCGAAAGTGGAGACGACGGCGCCGACGAGGACGCCGACTAGAGCGCTGTCGGCCCGGGCGACTACCTACCGGTCGCCTGGGCCGCGGCCAGCGTCGACGAGAAAATCTGCCACGCCAGCAGAGACTTTGCGGCAAGTGACAGGACCAGGTAGGTCTTCTCACCCACTAGGTACTCGCTGAAGCGCCCCACCTTCTTGTACTGCAGGTACTGAACCAGCGCGAAGCAGTTGAAGGCCACGAACAACGACACGTAGATGCCGTACACGAAACCCGGGGCGTGGGCGGTGGCTCCCGGGCCGATCAGGTACACGCCGATGGCGAGCCACGGCACCACACCGGCACCACAACCCAACCAGAACGGCATCAGCGAACCACCGGGCTGCTCGTAGCGTTCCTGGATCCAGCCGAAACCGATCATCGACGCGTTCACGCCGATCAGAGCCACGATGGCGGCCACGTCTTCGATTCCGGTGAGCTGGGCGATTGCCACAATCATGAGCGACGAGGAGAGCGAGTACTCAACCCACCGGTACGGATTGCGGCTCTGGGCGAGGTGGCCCTCGTACTTCTCGCGGCCGACGGTGGCTACGAAGAGGTGGGCGAGAGCGGACAAGATGAAGAAAGCACCCACCAACCACGCCATCCGAATGTCAAAGAAGTGAACGAACTGGCGCTTGGTGGTTCCCGGGGGGCCGGCCATGTAGTTGGCCGAGACGGGAAGGCCGAAGTTGTTGGCCAGAGCAATCACGGCGATCGCCGACAACGCGTGTAGTGAAGCGGCTGCGAGATTCAGATTCCGAAGCCGCGAGAAAGATGGAGTACTCATGACTTCACGCTACCGAGAAGGCAATCTCTGTCGGAGCAACGTGAGGCAAGTCTTATCGGGCATTTCCTCCTGATTTCGGGGCTGTCACGGGTGCCTCGCCGCTTTGAAAGGAATTCGATGACGCGATACCTCATCTCCTTTGACGACGGAGCGATGGATTTTCCCGAGGAAGACCTGCCTACCGTTGCGCGAGCCGCTCACGACGTTCTGGCCAGAGCCAAGGCGGCCGGGGTGTGGGTCACCGGTGGAGGGCTTCACAGCCAGCGCGCCACCATCGCGTCGCCCGATGGGACCGTCAGCGAGGGTCCATTCCCCGAAACCAAAGCCGTCATCGGGGGATTCTCCATCATCGACGTCGCGACACGCGAGGAAGCCGTCTACTGGGCTATCGAAACGGCTCGCGCCTGTCGCTGCCCTCAGGAGATTCGCGAACTCATGGACGACCCCGAGGTGTTGGTGGCTGGGCAACCCGTGGCGCACATGCGGTGGAGACGATGGGGCTCGAACCCACGACCTCAGGCTTGCAAAGCCCGCGCTCTTCCAACTGAGCTACGTCCCCGTAGGAACTACGAGCCTACCCTCGGCGTAGGTGGCTACTCCGGTCGATGGCGGCGGATGGCCCGCGCCCGTTGACGGTCAACGCGCTCCAGCGACCTCTCCACGTCAGCCCACCGCAGGGGGGTTTCCTCCACGGGTTCGCCACTGCTGTCGGCTCGAAAGAAGATGACGTAGGCCACGATCCACATCGGCAGGTAGCAACCCAGTTTGGC
>CAWUMA010000084.1:0-3521 GCA_963923835.1 uncultured bacterium | reverse complement strand
GGTCGAAGTCGCTGCGCGCGGTTCGCAACGTGACCGGCGTGGCCGGCGCCACGAGGTCCTGGCCGAAGCCGGCAACGAGGTCCACTTCGGGCAGGGCTGCGGCCAGTTCGTCGCCGTAGCGCTCGGCCATGCAGCCGGTGACCACGAGTCGGGCTCCTCCGTGTTTACGGTCGGCGAGGTCCAGCACGGTTTCGATGGACTCTTCGCGGGCGGCCTCAATGAAGGCACAGGTGTTGGCCACCACCAGGTCCGCCTCGTCGGGTGACTCGGCTGGGGTGTACCCCTGGGAGGCCAAGCGGCCGGCCAACTTGTCGGAGTCCACGTGGTTCTTCGGACAGCCCAGGGTCTCGATCCAGTACCGCACAGGTCTCCTTACGTGACAACACCGAGCGCTGCGCGCTCGGTGTTGTTGGCGGAGAGGGAGGGATTTGAACCCTCGGGCCCACTTTCGCAGGCCGCATTCTTAGCAGGAATGTGGTTTAAACCGAACTCACCCACCTCTCCAGGCTTCCCAGTGTATCGGAGCGATGGCGGGCTTCCAAGGGCCGATGTTGGTTCTCCCGCGCCGCCGTAACATCGGGGCTGACCATTTGGAGGAAGCATGCGTCACGTCCGATTCGTTCTCGCCAGCCTGCTCGGCGCCTCGTTGCTGAGCGCCCCGAGCGTCGTCGCCGCCAGTGCGGCGTCGGCCAAGGAGATGACCAACTGCACCCAGACCGTGGCCACCAAGGCCTACGCCCCGGGCAAGCTCACCGTCGCGACCGACAGCCCCGTCTACGAACCCTGGTTCGTCAACAACAAGCCCTCCAACAAGAAGGGCTACGAGTCGGCTCTCGTCTACGCCCTCGCCAAGCAACTCGGCGTGTCGGCGACCAACGTCAACTGGGTGACCGAACCCTTCGACGCGAGCTACACCCCCGGACCCAAGAAGTTCGACTTCGACATCAACGAGATCTCCTACACCGCCGACCGTGCGAAGGCCGTGGACTTCTCGAACAGCTACTACGACGTGCACCAGTCGATCGTCGCGCTGAAGGGCAGCCGTATCGTGACCCACCACAGCCCGGCCGACCTCAAGACCTACCAATACGGTGACCAGATCGGCACGACGGGCCTCGCCTACATCAACAACTTCATCAAGCCCGACAAGCCCGCCCGCGTCTACAACACCCTCGACGCCGCGGTCGCGGCGCTCCAGAGCGGTCAGATCGACGCCATCGTGGTCGACACCCCGACCGGTCAGTACATGGCCGGCTACCAGATCGTGGACAAGAAGAACAAGCCCCTCGCCGTCCAGGTCGGACAGTTCCCGGCCGTCGGCGAGCACTACGGCCTGTTGTTCCAGAAGGGCAACGCCCTCGTCGGCTGCGTGAACCAGGCCCTCGACACCCTGAAGGCCAACGGCACGTTGAAGACGCTCAACAAGAAGTGGCTGGGCATCTACAACGAAGTCCCCAAGATCAAGCCGTAACGTGAACGAACCGGGCGCTTCGAGCGAGCGGCCCAGTCTCTTCTACCCACGCCGACGGCTGCTGACCGGTCGCCGGGCGCTCGCCGCCTCGGCGCTCTCGAGCGCGGCGCTGGTCGTGGCAATCGTGGGGGTTTTCTTCTGGGCCCCGGGCGGGGCCCAGGTGCGCGAGTTCTTCTTCAACCCCCACGAGATGTGGCTGTCGCTGACCGGTGACCCGTCCAAAGGACTCTCGTCGGTCGGCACGGCCCTGGTGACCAACATCTGGATGTTCCTCGCCGCCGAGGTGCTCGTGCTCACCTTCGGACTGATCATCGCGGCCACGCGCCTCGCCACCTCACCCGTGGCCGCACCATTTCGTCTGCTCGCCACCCTCTACACCGACCTCTTCCGAGGGATTCCCATCCTGCTCGTGATTCTCATGGTCGGCTTCGGCCTGCCGGCCCTCAATCTCGGCTGGGTCTCCAGTCAGTCGCCCGCCGTCTACGGCGTGGCCGCGCTCACCATCACCTACAGCGCCTACGTCGCCGAGGTCTACCGCGCCGGCATCGTGGCCGTCCCCCACGGGCAACTTCTCGCGGCGCGCTCGTTGGGGCTCACGCGGACGGCGACCCTGCGCCGAGTTGTTCTCCCCCAGGCCGTGCGCACCGTCGTCCCGCCACTGCTCAACGACTTCATTTCATTGCAGAAGGACACCGCCCTCGTCTCCACCCTGGGTGCTGTCGAAGCCACGCGCGCCGCGCAGATTTTCGGCTCGACCGAATTCAACTTCAGTGGTTACGTCGTCGCGGCCGCCCTCTTCCTGCTGATCACCATCCCGCTCACCCGGTACACCGACCGCCTTATGGAGCGCGACCGCCTCAAGCGACTGGCCGGCTCATGAACGACGCCGTTCTCGAACTCTCCCAGGTGACCAAACGCTTCGGCGACCGCGAGGTGTTGCGCGGAGTGAGTTTGTCGCTCGCGGCCCACGAGGTGGTGTGTCTGATCGGCGCCTCCGGGTCGGGCAAGTCGACCCTGCTACGGTGCGCCAACCTGCTCGAACGCATCGACGGGGGCGACGTGCGTCTCTTCGGACAGTCCCTTCTCGACGAGCGCGTCGACCCCGACCGGGTTCGTCGCCACATCGGCATGGTCTTCCAGTCCTTCAATCTCTTTCCGCATCTCAGCGTGATGGACAACGTCACGCTGGGCCCGGTGCACGCGCTGGGCCGGCCCAGGACGCAAGCCCGTAACGAGGCGCGCGAGCTCCTCGCCCGAATCGGTCTCGCCGACCGGGCCGACGAGTACCCCGACCGGTTGTCGGGCGGCCAGCAGCAACGCGTCGCCATCGTGCGCTCGCTCGCCATGCGCCCGGCCCTGCTCCTGCTCGACGAGGTCACCAGCGCCCTCGATCCCACACTCGTCGGTGAGGTGCTCGACCTCCTGCGTGAATTGGCCGGTGCGGGCACGACCATGTTGATCGCCACTCACGAGATGCACTTCGCTCGCGACGTCGCCGACCGAGTGGCGTTTCTCGACGGAGGCGTGCTGGTCGAGGTCGGTCCCGCGGCGCAGATTTTCGACGCTCCGGGCGACCCGCGAACGGCCGCCTTCGTCGGCAAGACGCGTTAGTCGCCGGTCCCGCGAAATTCCGGCTGGGACGACGCGAGGTCCAGAAGGTCGCGGTCGCGGTCCCACGTGAGGCGCTCGCGCGCCTCGGCCACACTGAGCCAATGGAGTTCGTCCACTTCGTCGTTGGGTTCGAAGTCGCCGGCGTGCACGCTCATGAGGTAGTAGGCCACGAGTTTGGGGCGGCCCTTACGGTGCGTGTAGTTCGTCGATCCGATGTAGCGCTCGATGTCGCAGTGCAGACCGGTCTCTTCGAGCACTTCGCGAAGCGCCGCCTCCTCGAACGACTCACCGTCGTCGAGCTTGCCCTTGGGGAAGGTCCAATCGCCTCGATTCTCGCGGTAGATGCAGGCCACCTCCACCCGGCCACCCTCGACGCGGTGGACAATGCCACCGGCGGCCAGCACGAGATCGACCGGAGCGTCGGCCGGGATGATGGCGT
>CAWUMA010000083.1:0-3578 GCA_963923835.1 uncultured bacterium | reverse complement strand
GGCCGCGTAGGTCGCGCACGACGCGCCGCTTGAAGTCCTCGACGCCCGAGTAGTCACCGAACTCGCGCATGATGAGCAGGTCCCAGCGCAGTCCGTAGCGCTGGAGCCAGGCCACCGTGTGGGGCTGCACGCGCCGGGGCCGCCCCGTGACCAAGATCACGTGGAGGTCGTCGCTCAGCAGTTCGAGTAGCCGTTCGATCTCCTCGATGACGGGGTCGTCACCGCAGGCCTCGAAGAAGCTGTGCCAGTCGCCCCACTCGAGGTAGTGCTGACGGCCGGCCGCGTCGGCCAGGACGCCGTCAATGTCGAAGATGACGGCGGGGCCGCCCGTCACGGCGTCCGCCCGCCACAGCCAGTTGTCGCGCTCGTAGTCAGAAGCCATGGGTGTCTAGTTTCGCAGGTTGCCGTGACGGGCCAACCTGCGAGACTGTCTAGGTGGCGGAACTCGAACGTCTGAGCGTCCCTCTGCCCCTGGGCCGGCGCCTCTACGTGGCGGCCGACCTCGACCTCGGGCCCGAGGCCACGGTGTGCCGGGGTGAGCGGGCCCTCGTGGAACTTCTGGGCGAGATCGACGACCCGGCTGTCGTGGTGGTGGCCGGCAATCTCCTCGGCCCCGACACCGTCGGCTTGGAAGCTCTCACCGCCACCCTGGCCGCCCACCGCGGCTTCGTCGACGCCGTCACCGAGTTCAAGGCGGGCGAGGGTCGGCGGTTCATCGTGTTGCCGGGCAGTCACGACGGTTGGCTGGCCGACGACGAGGAGGCCCGCGCCATCCTCGAACGCTGCGGCGCCGAGGTGGCCGGCGACGTCGTGGCCCAGATCGCCACCGCCGACGGGGTGCGCGACCTCGCCGTGGCCGCGGGCACGCCCCTCGAACCACTCGGCCCGGTACCTACCGACGTGGCCGGGGACGCCGCCCGACTCGAAGACCCCCGGGCGGCCACCCGTCTCGTGTTGTCCCGTCGTCTCTACCGGCGCTTCGGTTTCTTGCTGCTCGCCCCCGTCGTGACGATGGCACTCGTCGACCTGTCGGGTTCACTCGTGGCGCTGCTCACCCACCTCACCCGGCACCACTTCTCCGCGCGTGCTCTGCACCCCCAGGCCTTCTGGAACAACCTGCTCTGGAGCGCTCTGGTCGTCGGGGTCGCCGAGGCGGTGGTGGTGAGCGCCGTCGGGTACGCCGTGCGCCGGCGCTTCCGTCGTCGCACCCGCACCGAGTCATCCGCCGTTCTCGAGCCGCTGGCCCAGACCGTCGTCGACGGTGTGGACGTCCTCGAATACGCCCGACGCATCGCCGAACGTGGCGGGGTGGGCGCCGTGGTCGGTGGCGCGAGTGCGCCGGCGCTGGCCTTCCTCGACCGGGGCATGGCCGCCACGCCCGGGCCCTCTCGCCCGACCGTCGTTGAACACCGCGGTCGACTCGGACTTCCCCCCACCTTCCGCGACGAGGACCGCGTCGGCCTCGTCGAGGTGGAAGCGACCGGCACCGTTCACGTCCGCCTCTACGCCGGTTCGACCCCCTCGCCGCTGCGCCTGGGCTCGTTCACTGAGTCGTTGGCGACGGGACCGGCCGCCCGGCCCTCTCCCCCGCGCACGGCGACCACGGTCGGATCGTGGCCCGGTGGTTCGCCCTTCCCGAGCGACCGCGACGCACCGCGCGCCCAACTGCGTCGACGCACGGTGCGCCGCACCGCGGCCGCCTTGTTGTTCGTCGACGGTCTCATGAACGTCGTGGTGTCGGTGGTACCACCGTGGCGCCACCGTCTCGACTCACTCGCGGGTCTCCTACCCCTCGGGGTCGCCCAGTCGGCGGCGGCCCTGACGGCCCTGTCGGGGGTGGCCCTGTTGATGCTCGCGCGCGGGGTGCGCCGGGGCCAGAAGCGCTCGTGGACGGTGGCCCTGTTGTTGCTGGCTCTCACCACGGCCGGCCACGTGGCGCGCGGCGGCCGACTCGCGCCGGCACTGATCAGTGTCGCCCTCATGTTCTTGTTACTCGTCGAGCGCAGCCACTTCGAGGCGACGACCGACCGGGTGGGACTGCGCACCGTGGTGCCCCGCCTCGCCCTCGTGGACCTCGCCGCCGTGGTGGCCGCGACGATCGGCATCGCCGTGTCGGGCCGACACGAGCACCTGCCCCGCCTCGGCGTCATCATCGTCGGCTGCGCCGAACGATTGGTGGGCGTGACCACCATCGCTCTGCCCGACCGGGTGATGGACCTCGCGAATCCGGCCCTACTCGCCACCGGGCTCTCCACCATCGTCGCCGCGCTCTATCTCGCGACGCGGCCCGTCGTGGTGCGCCGGCTCAGTCACGCCGCCACCAGCGCCGAACGGCGCGTGGCCGAACGACGGGCCCGGGAGATCGTGCGCCGCCACGGGTACGGCTCGCTCGACTACTTCGCCCTGCGCGACGACAAGCAGTTCTTCTTCTTCCGCGACACCCTCGTCGCCTACGCCGTCTACGGCGGCGTGGCCCTGGTGAGCCCCGACCCCGTCGGTCCGGCCGCCGAAGCGACCGAGGCCTTCAACGCCTTCCGTTCCTTCGCCGAGTCGCGGGGCTGGACGGTCGGCGTCGTCGGCGCCGGGGGCGAGTGGCTCCCGCGCTACCACGCGGCCGGTCTGCACTCGATCTACCTCGGCGACGAGGCCATCGTGGACTGCACCACGTTCTCGCTCGAGGGTGGCTCCATGAAGGGTGTGCGCCAGGCCTGCGGTCGCGTGGCGAAGAAGGGCTACACCGTTGAGTTCCTCGACCCCGCGCGCATCGACCCGGCCCGCGTGCCGGCGCTGCTCGAGCTGATCACCAAACTGCGCCGCGGCGAAACCGAGCGGGGCTTTTCTATGATGCTGGGTCGGCTCTTCGACCCCAAGGACCAGGGCCTGCTGCTCACCGTGGTGAGCGACCCCACGGGCCGGCCGGTGGCGGTCTGTCAGTTCGTGCCCTCACCGGCCATCAACGGCTACTCGCTCGATCTCATGCGCCGCGACCCCGGCGAGCACCCCAACGGACTGCTCGACTTCGCGCTGTGCGAGACGATCTTCCACCTGCGCGACATCGGGGCCACGCGCCTGAGTCTCAACTTCGCGGCCTTCCGCTCGGTGCTCGACGGCGAACGGGGCGAGGGACCCTTCACCCGCATCGAACGCTGGGCCCTCAAGCGCCTGTCGGGCGTGTTGCCCATCGAGTCGTTGTGGCTCTTCAACGCGAAGTACCACCCGACCTGGCTGCCGCGCTTCCTCGTCTACCCCGCGGCCGAGAGCTTCGTGCCCGTGGTGGCGGCCATCCTCCGGGCCGAATCCCTGACGGAAATTCCCGTCATCGGCCGGTTCCTCGTGAACGACCCCAGCCAGCGTCCGGGCACCGTGGTGCCCCCCGAAGTCCTCGAAGCGGCCGGCCAATCCTGATTTTCCAATGATTTTGTAAAGAAATTCGGGTCCGGAATTCTTTTATCTTTGAAGAGTGACCTCTTCGGATACCAAGATCCCCGAGAAGAAACAGCGAACCCCGCGCCGCTCCCAAGAACAGATCCGCGAACTGCTGCTCGACGCCGGTCTCACCCTGATTGAGCGCGAAGGCG
>CAWUMA010000082.1:0-3592 GCA_963923835.1 uncultured bacterium | reverse complement strand
CTCTCAACATGGCCGCGGGAGCCACGGGCCGTTCGCGCATGTTGGTCTCGGCCGGCGTGCACCCGCACTGGCTCGCCACGGCGCGCACCTTCGCCGCCGGCACCGGGCACGACATCGTGGTCGTGCCCCTGGTCGATGGCGTGACCGACTGGGCCGCGGCGCCCAGGGGTGACGTCGCCGCCGTCGTGGCTGCGTACCCGAACTACCTCGGCGGTCTCGAAGACCTCACCCCGGCACGGGGGCTGGCCGATGACGAGGGCGCGCTGATGGTCGTGGCCGCCGATTCCGTTGCCGCGGGGGTCTTGAAGACGGCCGGCCAATGGGGAGCCGACATCTTCGTGGGGGAGGGGCAGCCCTTCGGCACGGCTCTCTCCTTCGGTGGGCCCTACCTGGGTCTGTTCGCGTGTTCCGAGGCCCAACTGCGCCGACTGCCCGGGCGCATCGTGGGTGAGACGGTTGACGTCGACGGTCGTCGCGCCTACGTGACGACATTGCGCGCCCGCGAGCAGGACATTCGCCGAGAGAAAGCGACGTCCAATATCTGTTCGAACCAGACCCTCATGGCGGTGGCCGCGGCCATCCAGCTGGGCTGGCTCGGTACCCAGGGTCTGCGTGAAATCGCAACGCGCTGCGCGCAGGGCGCCCGCTACCTCTTCGAGGGTTTAACGACATTGCCCGGAGTGAGTGCGACGCTGCCGACTCCGTTCTTCCGCGAGTTCGCGGTGACGCTGCCCGTGGACGCACACGAAGTGGTGGAGGCGATGGCCGGCGAGGGAATCCTCGCGGGTGTCGCGTTGAGTTCCCTGTTGTCAGGCGAACCTTCGCACGCGGGCATCGATGAGGCGAAGACGTTGCTCGTCGCGGTGACCGAACGCCGCACCCGCGCCGAGATGGATCGTTACATCGACGTCATGCGAAAGGTGGTCTCATGAGCGCTCCCGGTGGCCGCGCGTCGTCCGCGCCGTTGACGGGTCGCGACAGCGAACCCACGCTCTTTGAACTGTCGTCGCCCGGTCGCAGCGCCTATCAGTTGCGCACGACCGGTGTTCCGGCCGTTTCGCTGGCGGACCTGGTGCCCGCCGAACACCTCAATTCCGAGGTCATTGACGTCGCCGAGGTGTCCGAGCGTGACCTCGTCGCCCACTTCACCCGCCTGACGCACCGTCAGTTCTCGGTCGATCTCGGGATGTACCCCCTGGGGTCGTGCACCATGAAGTACAACCCCAAGTTCTGTGACGCGGTGGCGGCCGACCCCGGACTGAACACCGTGCATCCGGCGGCTCCCGCTTCGCTGACCCAGGGTTGGTTGGAGTTGCTCGTCACTCTCGAGGAGCGTCTCTGCGCGGTGACCGGAATGGCCGCCGCCACTCTCCAGCCCGCGGCCGGGGCGGCCGGTGAGCTCACGGGGCTGTTGTTGATTCGCGCGTATCACACGGCCAACGGGGACCCCCGCAAGCGAATTTTGATCCCCGACTCGGCACACGGTACGAACCCGGCCTCGGTCACGCTGGGTGGCTACGAGGTCACGACGATCCCCTCGGGCGAGAACGGACTCGTTGACCTCGCGGCACTCAAGGCTGCCCTCGGCCCCGACGTGGCGGGCATCATGCTGACCAACCCGAACACGGCCGGTCTCTTCGAGGAGGAGATCGCAGAGATTGCCGATGCCGTGCACGGCGTGGGCGGACTCCTGTACTACGACGGGGCCAACCTCAACGCAATCTTGGGTGCGGTGCGCCCCGGGGACATGGGCTTCGACGTGGTGCACATGAACCTCCACAAGACCTTTGCCACCCCCCACGGTGGGGGAGGCCCTGGTGCCGGTCCCGTGGCCGTTTCCGAACGTCTCGTGCGGTTCCTTCCCGGACCCCGTCCGGCCCGCGAGGCTGACGGGGGCTTCGCGTGGGTGACCCCGCCCCGGTCGATTGGCCGGGTGCACGGTTGGCACGGCAACGCCCTCGTGCTCGCTCGCGCACTGGCCTATATCTGTGTTCACGGAGCCGACGGACTGCAACGCGTCTCCCAGCATGCGGTGTTGAACGCCCGCTGGTTGCGGGCTCGTCTCGCCGAGGTCCTGCCCGCGGCGTACGACCGACCCTGCATGCACGAGTGCACGCTGACGGCGACACCCCTGAAGACGGCCGCGGGAGTGCGCGCCCTCGACGTTGCCAAGGCTCTGCTCGACGAGGGCTTCCACGCCCCGACGACCTACTTCCCGTTGATCGTCGATGAGGCTCTGATGTTCGAACCCACCGAGACGGAGAGCCCTCAGACCCTCGAGGCGCTGGCCCAGGCTCTGGAGCGCATCGTGTCTCGCTCGCACGACGACTTGGTCGAATCGCCGCGCCAGACGCCGGTGCGTCGACTCGATGAGGCCCGCGCTGCTCGACAATTGCTCGCCACCGCCGATGCGTCGGAGAAGGCCCACGCGTGACCGGGTCGGCCCCGCTCATCGGGATCACCGGGTACAGCCGCCGCATCGCCGAAGTCAGTAAGGGCATCGCGACCGGACTCGGTGACGAGACGTGCGATATCTTCCTGCGCTCCTACGCGCGCAACGTGGCCTCGGCCGGGGGAGTTCCGGTGGAGCTCACCCGCGAGAGCGACCCGGTGGCGGTGGTGTCCCATCTCGACGGACTTCTGCTCAGCGGTGGGTCCGATGTCAACCCCGACCACTACGGCGAAGAGCACGACGCCAACCTCGGCATCATCGATGACGAACGAGATGAGTTCGAGCTTGCCCTACTGCGGGCGGCTCGCGACCGAGGCGTCCCCATTCTGGGTATCTGTCGTGGTTGTCAGGTCCTCAACGTCGGACTGGGCGGATCGTTGAACCAGCACGTGGACGACAGCGCCGGTGTGCAACACGCTCAGTACTCACGTGATGCCCGCGAAGGCGTGCACTGGGTCACGTTGGAGCCGGGTTCAACTCTGGCCACGCTGATGGGCGCAACCGAGGCGTCGGTCAACTCCCGCCATCACCAAACCCTGAAGGACGTGGCTCCCGGACTCGTCGTGAGCGCTCGCGCCACCGATGGCCATATCGAAGGTGTGGAGATCCCCGGGGCTCCGGTGCTCGCCGTGCAGTGGCATCCCGAAGCGATGGGCTCGTCGCACCCGGTCTTTGAATGGCTGGTAGGCCAGGCGCGCGAATTCGCCTCGCGTTAGAGCGTCAGGCCGAGCCAGAAGGCCAGCGCGCAGAGCAGGGGAGTGACAACCAGCACGGCGAGGTTCCTCAGGGGGCTGTGGCGCCACTCCAACACTGGTACGGCCACCGCCGACGAGAACGTGGAAAAGCCCCCGCAGAAGCCGACGGTGAGATACGTCGAGGCTGCGTAGTGCGACGGAACGGGTACCAACCCGTTGGCTACGGTCGAAGCGACGTTGCTCGCGGCCAAGCCGACGAGAAAGGCCGCCACGACATTCACTCCGGCCGTCGCCCACGGGCGCTGGTGAGGAAGTCGGCGAACGACCAGCTCTTCGACCCCGAAACGTGTCATGGCCCCGACTCCCCCGACGAAGCAGACGAGCGCAAGCCGGATCATTGGGCCACCGCCCGACCCGCCAGGGCGGCCAGAACGCCCGCCACGAT
>CAWUMA010000081.1:0-3635 GCA_963923835.1 uncultured bacterium | reverse complement strand
TGGCCCGGGTGCTGTTGGCGTCAGCCATTGAAAATCCTCTCTCGCCACGAAATGGAAATGGCGAAAAGTACAGAGTTCGTCGTCACACGAAAGACGTCTCAACCGGTCGGCTAGGCGACGGGACGACAATTGCGAGTGTAGCCGACCCGCCCGACCGGGGGGTCAGCGCTCAATTACGCCCAAGAGGGCGTCAATGGTGGCCGGCACCACCGTGGGCTTGACGCTGGTGCCCACCGCCGTGTCCGGGTCCTTCAGCCCATTGCCGGTGAGAACGCACACCACCGTGGAACCCTCGGGCACGCCGTGCTTCAAGAGGCCGGCGACTGAGGCGGCCGAGGCCGGCTCGCAGAAAATCGACTCGTACCGGGCAAGGTAGCGGTAGGCCTCGAGGATCTCCTCGTCGGTGACGGCGCGAATGTCGCCGAGCGATTCGTTGATGACCTCGAGAGCCGGAACCCAACTGGCCGGATTGCCAATGCGAATGGCGGTCGCAATCGTCTCGGGCTTCTCGACGGGGTGGCCGAGCACGATGGGAGCCGCACCGGCCGCCTGCCAGCCCCACATCTTCGGCAGCGAGTCGATTTCTCGGGCCTCGTGGTACTGGGTGAAGCCGCGCCAGTAGGCCGTGATGTTGCCGGCGTTACCCACCGGGATCGAGACGATGTCGGGGGCCCGACCCAAAGCGTCGCACAGCTCGAAGGCCGCCGTCTTTTGGCCCTCGATGCGGTCGGGGTTGATGGAGTTGACGATGGTGATCGGTACGTGCTGGGTGAGCGCACGGGCGAGGTCGAGGGCCTGGTCGAAGTTGCCGTCAATCTGAATGACCTGGGCGCCGTAGACGATGGCCTGGGCGAGTTTGCCCAGCGCGATTTTTCCTTCGGGCACCAGCACCACACATCCCATGCCGGCCTTGGCGGCGTAGGCCGCGGCCGCGGCCGAAGTGTTGCCCGTGGAACCGCACACCACCGTCTGGGCGCCGGCCGCCTTGGCCTTGGTGATGGCCATGGTCATGCCGCGGTCCTTGAACGATCCGGTCGGGTTGAGTCCGTCGAACTTGAGATAGACGTGGGCCGAGAGACGCTCGCTCAGCCGGTCGGCGCGAATCAACGGGGTGTTGCCCTCGTGGAGGGTCACCACGTCCTTGACTCCCGAGAGGTCCATCCACCGGGCGTACTCCGTGATCAGCCCGCGCCAGCCCGACATCAGTTTCCCCCTTCGATGACCCGCAGGCAGTTTCCAATCTTGTCCACCGCATCCAACGCCGCGAGCGCCACCAGGGTCGCCTCGACATCACTGGTCTTCGCCGCGTGCGTGAGGAACGACAGTCGGGCTTCGTCACCGAATCCGCTCTGCTCCATGGACTGAATGGAGACGTTGTTATCACCGAAAACCGTGGCCACTTGGGCGAGCACGCCGGGGCGGTCGAGAACGTCGATGGAGATGTAGAAGTGGCTTTGAACATCGCCCGCTGGAATCATCGTGAGCGACGAATCGACGCTGAAGGGCACGTCGTGTCGGCCCGCCACCTTGTTACGGGCCGCGTCGAGGACGTCACCGAGCACGGCCGTCGCCGTGGGTGCACCACCGGCACCCTGTCCCGACCACACCAGGGGGCCACTGTGCACTCCCTCCACGAAGACCGCATTCATCGGCCCATTCACCGAAGCCAGGGGGTGGCTCGTGGGCACCAGGGCCGGCGCCACGCGACGCGCCAGTCCGTGGTCACCGATCCGCTCGGCCACGCCGATCAACTTGATGACGTAACCCGAACGGCGGGCGAACTCCACGTCGATGTCGCGCACGCCCGTGATGCCGACGCGCGAGATGTCGGTGCCGTCCATGGCCGTGCCAAAGGCGAGCGACGACAAGATGAGCACCTTGGCCGCCGCGTCAAATCCCTCCACGTCGGCGGTCGGGTCGGCTTCGGCGAATCCCAGCGCCTGGGCCTCGGCGAGAACATCGCCATAGTCAAGGCCGTCGGCCGTCATTTTCGACAACATGAAGTTGGTGGTGCCATTCACGATGCCCATCACGCGCTGGATGCGCTCACCGGCGAGCGAGCTGCGCAGCGCCCGCAGAATTGGAATGCCTCCACCGACACTGGCCTCGTAGAAGAGGTCGGCACCGTTCTCGTGGGCGAGGCGCGCGAGAGCCGTGCCGCACTGGGCCATCAGGGCCTTGTTGGCGGTGACGACTGAGATGCCCGCGGCCAGCGCCCGTTCGACGATGGGCCGCATCGTGTCGACTCCCCCGGCCACCTCGACGAGGATGTCGGGCGACTTCGCGAAGAGTTCGTCCACCGACGAGAGAAGAAGTTCGGCCGGAACCCCGGGGCGGGAGCGCTGCGGATCGCGCACGACGACGCCGACCAACTCGAGCGGGGCCGTGGCGGCGTCAATCAGGGCGACTTGGCGTGAGGGATCGCGAAGAAGGCCCACGAAGGCACTTCCCACGAATCCGGCACCCACTACTCCGACACGAATGGGACGTGAATCCACCACGTCAGGCTAACCGACGTGGCGCGAGTTCTTAAAGTTCGGCGTCGAGACGGACGAGGTCGTCGAAGGTTTCGCGGCGCACCACGACCCGTGCCCGACCCTCCGCCACGAAGACCACCGCGGGCCGGGGAACCCGGTTGTAGTTGGAGGCCATGGAGTAGCCGTAGGCGCCGGTCACCGGAGTGGCCACCACGTCACCCACACCCGTCTCGGCCGGCAACCACGCCTCATCGACCAGCACATCACCGCTTTCACAGTGCTTTCCGACCAGCCGCACGTTCTGGGGACGCTCGGCGCGTGGCCGGCGAACGTCAAAGACCTCGTAACCCGATCCGTACAGAACGGGCCGGGGGTTGTCGCTCATGCCGCCGTCCACCGCCATGTAGGTCCGCATCGCCAATGGCTTGACGGCCCCCACGGTGTACAAGGTGACCCCGGCCGACGCGACGATGGAACGTCCCGGCTCGGCCGTCAGGGCGACACTCGAGGGGATGCCGAGTTCGGCCGCCCACTCGCGAAGTTGGGCGCCCCAGTCGGCGATGGACAGGGCCGACTCGCCCTCGACGTAGGCCACCCCGAGGCCCCCGCCGATGCACAACTCTCGAAAACCGTCGTCGCGGATGAAGTGCCACACGATGCCCAGCGCCGCACGGAAACCGTCCAGGTCGAAGATCTGCGAACCGATGTGGGCGTGCACACCGTCCACGACCACGCCGTCCACCGCGCGCAACTCATCGATGGCCCGTCGTGCGTCACCGCTGGCGATGGAGAACCCGAACTTGGTGTCCTCGTGGCCGGTCTGGACGAACTCGTGGGTGTGCGCCTCAACCCCGGGCGTCACCCGGACCAGGCAGGCCATCTGGTCGCCGGGCTTCACGATGGCTCGCAGTCGTTCGATTTCGTCGAAGTTGTCGACCACGACGTGACGCACCCCGACCTCTCGCGCGCGCGCCAGCTCGTCCACCGACTTGTTATTGCCGTGCAACACGATGCGCGACCCGGGAACGCCGGCGCGGACCACGAGGTCCAACTCGCCACCGGTAGAAACGTCGATACAGAGGCCCTCGTCCACGGCCAACCTAGCCATGGCCGCACAAAGAAAGGACTTGGACGCGAATGCCACGCCGTGATCAAAGG
>CAWUMA010000080.1:0-3705 GCA_963923835.1 uncultured bacterium | reverse complement strand
CTGCGAAGAAGGCCACCAAGAAGGCCCCTGCCAAGAAGGCTGCTGCCAAGAAGGTCGCCAAGAAGCGTCCTGCCAAGAAGGCTGCCAAGAAGTAACCCGGCGCTCGCGTTCGCGAGCGTTGCACGTCAGGGGGCCTTCGGGCCCCCTTTCGTGTTTTCCGGCCCCGTTTTACCGACGCCCCGAGAGGTCCTCGGCGCGGTCGACGTCGCGGGCCCACGACCGTCCGGTGAGTACCGTGGCGCGGAGCCCCCACCGGCCGGCCTCTTCGAGGTGACGTCGAGCCGAGTGCGGACCGTACCGAAAGACGAAACCCGATCGGGCGGGTACCGCCAAGACGGGGGTGCCGTCACCATGTTGATCGGTGACGATGGTGACGCCTTCGCCGGGGTCGAACTCGGACAGCCCCGACGGGTCGAGCAAGTCGGCGTGCACCACCACAAACTGGTCGCAGTCGACCGCAAGTTCATTGACCGCTTCGGTGAGTGACTCGTTGAGGCCACGGGTTGTCACCGCGAGCGTGTCGTGGCCGAGCTCGTGCGCGAAGCGGGCCACGTCGGCGTCATCGCTCACGACGAGCGCGTCGGGTAGTTCGCGGAGAACGCCCGCGGCCAGCGTGCGCGCCCACTGATCGCCGTCGAGGCCCTCGGCCCGCAGGCGCCCCTTGGCCTCGTCGAAACCCTTGAGGGGGACGAGAATCCGCCGTCGGGTCATGGCCGAGACCCTACCGGCGCGTCAGTACCGTGGGGGTCGTGCCCGCTGACCTGCTCGAGTTCGAGCGACCCTTGTTGTCCAGCGGCCAGGTGGTGGTCGGTATCGATGAAGTGGGACGCGGTGCCCTGGCCGGTCCGCTCGTCGTCGGCGCGGTGGTGCTGCGCGATCTGAACCCCCCACCCGAGGGCCTCACCGACTCCAAGGCGCTGAGTGCCGCGCGCCGTGAGTCTTTGGTCGGCCCCCTCGAGGAGTGGGCCGACGCGTGGGCGTTGGGTTGGGTCGAGGCGGCCGAAATTGACGCGTGGGGAATCCGCCTCGCTCTTTCGGTCGCGGCCGACCGGGCGCTGTGCGCTCTGACCATCACCCCGACGCACGCGCTGGTGGACGGCTCCTTCAACTTGTTGCGTGCCCCCCGGGACGTCGCGTTCGGGGTGACGCCTCCGGTCCTATCGCACGAGGATCTCGCCGTGACCACCCTGGTGAAGGGTGACGCCCGCAGTGCCACGATCGCCGCGGCGTCGGTGTTGGCGAAAGTGGCGCGTGACGCGTCGATGGTGGAACGCTCGACGGCCTACCCGCTCTATGGCTGGCACGAGAACAAGGGGTACGGCTCAGCAACTCACCTCGCCGCCCTCGAAAACCACGGGGCCTGTGACGAGCACCGCCGGAGTTGGAACCTGCCGGGCCTCTAACGGCGCAGGTATTCGGGCATCAACTGGCCCAGGGGGCCGACCACGAATGATCGGTTGGTGCCGAGGGAGTTGGCCACTTCAAAGAGCGCGACCGGGTTGGGTTGGAACAGGACGGGGGCTTGTGTCGTGGCCCAGGGTGCACCGAGCGGGAGCGGGGCGTGCGGCTGGGACATCATCAGCGCCAGGTTGGCCGTCAAGCCGGGGTTGTTGAGTGCGCCGGGGTTGAATCCGCCCGGACCGAACAGGCCCTCCTGGGAGGGTTCCACGGTGAGATAGGTCCAGCCCTCGGGCCAACCGCACAGATCGAGAGACCCACGGCAATCGGCGAAGAGCGCGGCCGGAGTTTCGCGCACGGTGGTCAGGCTGACGCCGAACTGGGTCCACGCCGCGACCTCGGCCCGCTGCAGGGAGTCAAAGGCGCCGTCGCCATTCGCCCAGCCCAGACGAAGAGCCAGTGGGTCGTTGGCGTTGATGCCCGCACCGCACTGGGTGGGAGCGGTGCCCGGTCTGGCGCAGCGCCAGATTCCCGCCGAGAGCGCCCAGCCGTGGGACGTGAGCAGCGACGTGGCCGCAGACAACGAGAAGGGTTGGGTGAGGCGAGTGGGCATCTGCCACCTCGCCGGTGCGCTGGCGGGGATGGGCGAGAGCTGTCCCGTGGCGTATCCGCGGTACACCGAGGTCACCAACGACGCTTGGTTCATCGAGCGTTGCAACGCCTGACGGATGTAGCCCTGGGCGACGAGTTCGGCACCGGGGTCGGTGCCGGCGAAGTTGAAGGCGCTCACGACGACCCGCCACCGGGGACGCACGAGCACGACGTGGGACGGGGCCAGGGCCGCGGCGTTGGGCACCACGGATCCGGTGCGAGCCGGCAGAGCCGAGGCGTCGATCGGCGCGACATCGAGGCGGCCGGCCAGCACGTCGGACTTCAACGTGGAGGGTGAGGTGTAGGGCCGCAACTGAACGGTGAGGGCCCCACGCTGGGGCCCGCTGTAGGAGGGGTTGGGCGCGAAGGTGGCCGCCCCCGTTCCATCGAACGCCGTGAGTTTCCACGGGCCGTCCACCGTTTGTTGCCAACGAGTCCCCGTGAACGTGGCGCTGTCCGAGCCGGCCGCATCGAGCTGAGCGAACAGGGTCGCACAGGCGCTCTGTGTGGTGGGTGCGCCGTAGGCACCGGCCGCACAACCCGTGGCCGCGCCGTTGGGTCCGGCGTCGAGGGCGGGAGCGAGGGGAACGATGGCGGCGAGAACGTTGGCCGTGAACCAACTTTGATTCACGGGGCCAGTCAAGGTCAGTGTGATCACGTTGGCGCGCACGCTCACCGACCTCAGTCCCGTCGTGAGGGACCACGCGGTGCTCGCGTTGCACGGGGCCGAGGGGGCCGCGCGCCAGAAGTTGAGAAAGAACGCCACGCTCTGAGCGTTGACGCTCTGACCGTTGGCAAAACGCCACCCGCGCATCGAGATGGTGACGGTTTTCGAATCCTTGCTGAAGGTCGGCGCGGAGGCCAGGGACAACGCCGGTTGGAGGTCGGCCGAACCGCCCAGGCCGTACCAGTAGAGCGGTCGGAACATGAGTCGCTGGAACCACTCGACGTTGTTCGCGCCGGCGTGGTCGCAGGTGACGAAGGGGAAGATGTAGTCGGGCGCCGCGCCGGCCGGCTCGGCGATGGTCACCACCGAGGGTGCCGCCGACGCCGACAGAGGGATGGTGAAGCCCGACACCGCGACGAGGGCCACGACGAGGGTGGCGGCGCGCAGGCGCCAGCGTGGAAGGTCGAGTCGGGGCGCCATCACTGAACCGACCACGAGCGTAGTGAGGGACCTAACTCGCGGACGGTCAGGCGAGCGCCGAACGAATCACGGCCTCGGCGTCGGGGTCGGCGAAGGTGAAGCCGGCCGCCAGGAGGGCGCGGGGTTCGACGCGCTGGCTCGCCATGATGGCCGTGTCGGCGAGTTCGCGACCGAGCACGAGTCGCAGGGCGACACGGGGCACCGCGAACAAGGCGGGACGGCGCAACACCCGACCGAGCACCCGGGTGAAGTCGGCGTTCGTGAGCGGGGCCGGGGCCGTCAGGTTGACGGGTCCGGCGAGGGGGTGGTCAATGAGGAAGAGCAGAGCCGACACCTCGTCGCGCAACGAGATGGGACTCAGCCACTGCCGTCCGTTGCCGAGTCGGCCTCCGAGTCCCAGGCGGAACAGGGGAAGTTGCTTCTTCAGCGCGCCACCGCGCCGGCTCATCACGATGCCCGTGCGCGCGTAGGAGACTGTCTCTTATACACATCTCCGAGCCCACGAGACG
>CAWUMA010000079.1:0-3753 GCA_963923835.1 uncultured bacterium | reverse complement strand
ATTCGCTCGGCTGAACCTGGACGACCTTGAGGTCGTACCACCGCTGGGCGCCGAGAGCGCTCTTACCCAGGACGAAAACACCGAGCAGGGCAAACAGTGACGCGATGTAGGACGGCGTGGCCACGATTTCGAGTCGTCGGTAATCCACGCGGGACATGACGTACATCAGGACAATCCCGATGGCCACGAAGGTTCCCTGACGGATCAGGTAAAAGTGGGGGTCGTAGCCCGCGTTCTCCAGGGCGGCCCGGGTGGCGCTGTAGATCATCACGGTCCCGGTGATGCCAAGGGCCACCAGCCCCCAGAAGAGACCCGCATCGAACCGTCCGGTCCGACTCAGACGACCCGCTAGAGAGTCCCAGAAATCGCTCACAGCGCCTCCAGCAGCCGGGCTCCGTCTACGGGAACACCCCACCACCAGGATGCCTGCAAAGCGGCCTGGTGGGCCAGCATGGGCCTTCCGTCCTGGGTGCGACAACCCAACGCGGCGTGGGTGCCCAGCCAGGCCGAACGGCCCGTGTCGTAGGTCACATCCACCGCGACGGTATCGGCCGTAACACCGTTAAGGGTGTCGGCCGTGGGGGTGCGCCCCGAGGTGGGAATCGTGTTCACAATGAGATCAATCGGCCGGTAGACCACGGCTTCGTCGCGTACCCGGTCGTACTTCTCGCGGAGGGCGGCCACGGCGGCGTCGTTGCGGCCGTGCACGCTCACCGACGCGGAGCCGGCTTCCACACAGGCGTCGACGATGGACTTGGCGGCGCCGCCCGTCCCTAACACCACGACGTGGGCACCATCGGCCGACCAGCCGAACTCGTGACCAATGGCCGCGAGTAGGCCGCGGCCATCGGTGTTGGTGCCCACAATCCGACCCTCACGCCACACCAGCGAATTCACCGCTCCGATGCGTTGGGCCACGGCCTCGACGTCGTCGCACAGCTCAAGAGCGCGTTCCTTCAGGGGCATCGTGACTGATAGGGCGTCGAAGCGAGTGCCCATCGCCGAGCGAAGCAGATTCGCGTCGTGCTCGGGTACTTCCCATCTCTCGCTCGCCCCGTCGAGGCCGCACAGGCGCAACGCCGCTTCGTGCAACTGCGGCGACAGGGAGTGGGCAATGGGCGAACCCACGACACCGAGGCGCCAGCGCATCACAGACCCGCCGCTCGGGCACGTTGCTCGTTACGCAACTGCTCCGCAAAGGTCGCCGCGAAGGCCTCGTGTCCCGCGCGGTCGATCACCACGAAGTACAGCCACGGACCGGGCGGTGGATTCAACATTGCCCTGAGGGCCGTGGTCGACACCACGCAGATGGGCGTGGGCGTGAGCCCCGCGTGGAGGTACGTGTTGTACGGCGTCCGAGTACGCAGGTCGGCCGGGGTCACTCTCCCGCCATCTCGGCCCAGGGCGTAGAGAACCGTCGAGTCCATTTGGAGACCCCCGCCACGGGCGAGACGATTGAGAATCGTGCGGGCAACCCGGGGCATGTTCACCGGAAAGTAGCCCTCCTTCTCGACAATGGAGGCGGCAATCACCATCTCGTACGCGCTCAGGCCGTGATGGGTGGACGACGGGGCCAGACCCACCGACCGAGCCTGTATCTCGAACCTCTTCACCATCTCGCGAGCGAGCGCCTCTGGACCCATTTTCGGAGTCACCACGTAGACGCCGGCTCCGACCAATCCCTCGAGGGAGTTTCCACCGAAAGCGGACGGGGTCCGGGCGGGTGTGAGAGCGCCCTGCAAGCGTCGACCAAATTCGACCCCGCGCGCGGCACTCATACGAGCCACCACTTCGGCGATGGTCAACCCGGGCCGCACCGCGAGGCGAACCACGTTGGGCGGATTGGAGAGGATTGAGCGCACAGTGGCGAACGAGGCCCCTTGGGCGATTTGATAGTCGCCGGGCTGCACCAGGATCGAACCCTCGACGGCTAAGTCCAAACGAAAGGCCGTGGGTGACGCCAGCACGCCCGCTCGATGGAGCGAGTTGGTGATGGCACCCAGCCCCTCACCGGCGTGCACGGTCACGATGACCGGACGACCCGATGCGCCAATCGGGTACCACTGCAGCATCAACCACGCGCACACGGCAACGAAGGCCGCCGCGCCCCCGGCCACCGCCTTGCGCCATGACCACCTCATCGCAGCGACTCCAGGTAACTCTGCAGCATCACCGTCGCGGCGGCACTGTCGATGATCTCGCGTTGCGCTCGGGACGATTTTCCGGCCGCCGACAACGCACGGGATGCCTCACTCGTCGTCATACGTTCATCCCACTGTTCCACGCCGAGCCCCGGAAAGTGGTGTCGGACCAAATTGGCAATGTCATTGGCCATTTCCGTGGAAGAAGTCTCACGGCCCGCCAGGCTGACCGGACGGCCGACAACGACGAGGTCGACCCCCTCCTCCTCGACCAGCTGGGCCATTTCCTGCCACCAGGTGCCCTCGGCGGCCAAAGCCGGTCGGGGGAAGGCCAGCGTTCGTGACGAGTCCGACACCGCCACACCGATGCGCTTGGCACCCGGGTCAAGGCCCACGATGCGACCCACGGGTTAGAGGAGTTCAGCGGCGGCGAGGAGGGCCGGTATTCCGGCCGCGTCACGGCCACCCGCCAGCGCCAACTGGGCCGAGCCGCCTCCGCCACCACCGACGTGGCTAGCCAGCGATTTGACGGTGGCCACGGCGTCCACTGACCCGTCGGTTGCCACGGCGATGGAAACCTTTCCGTCGTCGGTTCCCGCCAGGACCACCAGGCGACGTCCACGTCGCTGCAAATCGGTCGCCATCGTCCTCAGCGCGTCACCCGGATAGCCATCAACCCGCGCCACCACCCGGTCGCCGGTGAAGGACGAGTGAATCTGCTCGGTCACGGTGGCCCGCTGCGACTGACGCAAAGCGGAAAGGTCCTTTTCCAGGTCGCGCTGGCGATCCATCAGCCGCTCCAGGCCCGGTACGACCTCTTCGGTCGAGGTCTTCAACAGTCCGGCCACGGTGGCGAGCACCTGCTCCATCTCGAGGCTCCGACGGAACGCGCCGGCTCCGCTCACCGCCTCGAGACGGCGCGTATTAGCCCCGATTGACGTCTCGCTCACAATCTGAATTTGCCCGATATCGCCGAGTCGGTCCACGTGTGTCCCACCGCAGAACTCGAGGCTGTGTCGTCCCGCACGAACGACGCGCACACGTTCGCCGTACTTGTCGCCGAAGAATGCGACAGCGCCCATCGTTTCGGCTTCGCTCTTCGACGTCTGAATAGTCTCCACGCCGTCGTTGTCGAGGATGTCGGCGTTGGCCATTTGAAGGATTGCGGATGACTCTTCGTCTCGTAAACCGCTGCCGTGCGAGAAGTCGAAACGGAGACGGTCCGGGCCCACCCAACTCCCCTGCTGACGCACGTGGTCACCCAGCACCGTGCGAAGTCCCGCGTGCAGCAAGTGGGTGGCCGTGTGATTACGCCGGGTGGCCTCACGGCGGTCGGGGTCAATGGTGGCCACTGCGCTCTGGCCCGGGAGAATCTCACCCGTCAGGGTGCCGCGGTGGGCGAACAACCCACCCACCACGTTCTGGGTGTCCACGACGGTGAGGCGACCCGACTCGGTCACGATGGTGCCAGTGTCACCGACCTGGCCGCCCGATTCGGCGTAGAAGGGCGTCGAGTCGAGAAACACTTCGCTCAAACCATCGGCGCCGTGGAGAATCGCGACCACGGTCGTCTCCAGGGAGTAGCGCGAAGGCTCGCGACCGACGAATTCGG
>CAWUMA010000078.1:0-3768 GCA_963923835.1 uncultured bacterium | reverse complement strand
AGGGTGTAGAGCTCGACGCAACACTCCTTGGCTCGGGGCACTTGGAGGATGGATGGCGGCCGGTACCCGTCGAAGCCAAGGTCGGCGTAGGCGAAGTCGTGGCAGACGATCACCTCGCGCTCGAGGGCGAAGTTCACCAGTCGCTCCATGAAGGCGAGGTCCACGCAGGCACTCGTCGGATTGTGCGGGAACGAGCAGATGATGACGCGGGGCTTGACCGGCGCCTTCTCCCAGGCGGCGACCAACCCGTCGAAGAAGTCGTCACCGGGATCGTTGGTGGACAGACCCGGGTCGTGCATCGGCACCGTGATGACCTGGGCGCCGGCGAAGCCCGGACCGGCCAGGTGAATCGGGTACGACGGGCTCGGCACGATGGCGGTGTCGCCCGGTCCGAGCAACACCCACATCAAGTGGGTCAGACCCTCCTTGGCCCCGATGGTGGTGACCACCTCGGTGTCGGGGTCGAGGTCGACGTCGAAGAGTTTCTTGTAACGCGTGGCCATGGCGAGACGCAGGTTGGGAATGCCGCGACTGGCCGAGTACCGGTGGTTGCGGGGATTGTGGGCCGCCTCGGCGAGCTTCTCCACCGCCACGTCGGGACTGGGTAGGTCGGGGTTGCCGAATCCGAAGTCGACGACGTCGTGGCCGGCGGCGCGCGCCTCGGCCTTGAGTCCGTTGATCTGTGCGAACACGTAGGGCGGCAACCCGTTGATGCGACGAAACTCCATTGGCCGAAACTAGCCCCCCGCACCCGCGCGCCACGACACGAGTTCGCCGATTTCCACGTCGGGAGTGACAATCGCCCAGGTGGCCCCCGCCTCGCGTAGGGCGCTCAGGGTGGCGGGCAGGTCGTCGGGACGAGGTCCGGCCCAGTTCACCGACCCACGCACCGCGGCCTCGGCGATCTGCTCTGGCGTGCGATTCCACAAATTGAGCGTGGCTCCCAGCGAGAAGGCCAACTCGTGAGTTGCTTCAGATCCTCCCCCGACCCATACCGGCATCTCGTCACGCAACGCCACGATGGCCTGGGTCAAATCGGCGCGGCGTTCGTCGGCCGAGGGGTACCCCAGTCCGTAGGCCTCGTTCTCGGCGGCCGAGAGTTTGTCCCCGGTACCCAGACCGGCGATGACTCGGCCGGGGGCCAGAGCGTGCAGCGTGCGCAGGCCTTCGACGAGGTGATCCACCGAACCCAGTCCGACGCGCGCCACCAGTGGGCCGATCGCGAGTGACGGATGGGCCGCAGCCACCGCGGCCAACACCGGCAGCGGTGCCAGCGCCGGACGGGTCGGCGTGCCCATGGGCCACAAGTGGTCGTACGCGAAGACGCCGTCTATCTCCGCTTCTGCAGCCCGTGCGGCGTGCTCGAGGGCGCGCGCGGCGTCCGGAGCGAAGGTGGGCAGCAGAACGCCGAGTTTCACCGTTGGTGCTCGCGGGCGAGGAAAGCCGCCCCGATGGCGCCGGCTTGAGCCGAAAAGCGTGCCGCGCGCAGTTCGATGGGCTCGCGTACCGCGGCACCCTCGACCAACTCGTACAGAGCGCGCCGAGCCGGGGGCAACAGGAGTTCGGCGACGGTGCCCAGTCCCCCACCCACGACGACCACCGACACGTCGAGGATGGCCACCAGGTTGGCGATGCCCCGTGCCAACCACCAGCCAACTTCATCGGTGACCGCGAGCGCTTCGGGCGAACCGGCTGCTGCGGCGGCGGTCACGTCTTCACCACGCACGGCGTCGGGGTGACCGAGCTTGGCCACGAGTTCGGGAAGGCGCCCGGCGGCGGCCGCCTCACGGGCGAGGCGACCCACGGCCGACCCCGAGGCGAAACGCTCCCAGCATCCACGGCTCCCACACGGGCACGGTGGGCCGTTGACGTCAATCACCATGTGGCCGATCTCGCCGGCGAAACCGTGACGACCTCGCAGCAGACGTCCACGCGAATACAGACCTCCACCGATACCGGTGCCGAGCGTCACCAGGGCAAAATCTTCACACCCCTGCGCCGCCCCGGCGTAGAACTCGGCGACGGCCGCGCAGTCGGCGTCGTTCGCGGCGACCACCGTGGTGCCGGGTCGACGCTGCTCAATCAGCGACACGACGTCGGCCCCATTGGCGGTGGGGAGATTCGGCGCAAAGGCGAGCACGCCACTCGTCGTCATCATGCCCGGCAGACCCACCCCCACCGGCACCGTGGTGTCCGAACCGAGCAACTCGGTGAGCGCGTCGGTGATGGCGTCGGCGAGAGCCGCACCGGCCGGATCGGTGACCTCGTGGGGCGTGGGCCGGCGTGAACTCGCGAGAACCGAACCCGCTTCGTCGATGACGATGGCTTCAATCTTGGTGCCGCCGACATCGACACCGGCCGCGAATGCGGCCATTAGCCGGCGTACTCGACCCGATGCTTCAGGTCGTGGAGGGCCTCGGACTGGATGCGCTGGGCGGCCCGGTTCTTCACGAAGCCAGGCAGGGGCACGCGCAACTCCACCGCGAGCTCGTAGGTGACGTGCGTCGAGGGGCCCTCGGCCGTGAACCGGTAGGAACCGGTCAGGATTTCGGTCAGGTCGCCGTCGTCTTGGTGCCAGCGAATCACCGCGGGCGCGTCCGAGTAGTCGTAGTGGAGTCGGTAGGTCGCCGAACGACCGAAGGCGGCCACCCGGTACTCGACGAGTGTGGCCCGGCCGGAGTCGTCACGCTCGAGAATGTCGACGCGCTTCACGTCACGGGCCCACTCGGTGTAGTGAGCGAAATCAATGACCACGTCGTAAATGGCCGCGAGGGGCGCGTGAATGACAATTGTTTCGGCCGTGTGCTGGCTCACTTCGCCTCCTTGTCCTTCAACTGTAGGTCACGGCGCCGTCGAAAGGCTCCAAGCCCGCACCCAGTTCGGCCGCCAACTTCCGCCAGTCGAAACGCTCGAGCGCGACCTCCCGGGCCCGGGTGCCGTACTCGGCGCGAAGGGCCGGATCGACCAGTAGCTCTTCGAGGGCGTCGGCGAGCGCCTGCGGGCTGCGCGAGCGTTCAACGACCAGTCCGGTCTCACCGTCCTCGACGGCTTCGTGCGATCCACCGGAGCGACCCGCGACCGCGGGGACACCGGCGGCGGCGGCTTCCACGAACACGATCCCGAAGCCCTCTTGTTCAAGACCGAGCCACCGACTGCGACAGTCCATCACCATCACGTCGGCACTGGCCAGCCACGACGGCAGGACCTCGTCATCGATGCGACCCATAAAACGCACCTCGACGCCCTCGCGGGCGGCCAGTCGCTCGAGGCGTTCGCGGTCACGGCCCGAACCGCCCACGGCCAGGGTGAAGTCGAGGCCTCGTCGCCGCAAGATGGCGGCCGCGCGAATCAAGGTGTCCATCCCCTTGCGGGGCACCAGGCGCGAATATGACGCGAGAAGCGGCCCGGGTCCCGTGAGGCCGAGACGTTCACGCACCGCCCGACGGTCCTCCTCCCCCAAGGGGGTGAAGCGCTCGACGTCAACCCCTGGGGGAATCTGGATGACCGGGGGCAGATCGCCACCCACGCACCGGCGTGCTTCGGCTTCGCAATACTGACCGGCCGCGACGATGACCGACGCGTGACGCAACACGTGGCGCAGGGTCGATGCGACGAGGGGCAGGCGGCCGGGGATGGTCACCTCGGCACCATGGAGCACGACGCCGTAGGGCACCGACAAGGTGGGACCGATCAAGCCGAGGGGCCACGCCGGATCCAGCAGAACGAGGGAGGGCCGGTGCCGGGCGATGGCCTCTTCAATGCGGGCGC
>CAWUMA010000077.1:0-3774 GCA_963923835.1 uncultured bacterium | reverse complement strand
AGCGGGTCGAAGCATTCACGAGGACGGCCGCGGCGTCCACCCGGCGCACCCACTCCTCGGCGCGGGCCGGGTCCTTGGTGACGATGGCCTCGGAGTGGCCGGTGCCGTACCGGGCGACATGGGCCACCGCCTCGTCGAAGGAGTCGACGACGGCGACGGCCAGAATCAGGTCGAGAAACTCCTGGGCGAAGTCGCTTTCGCTCGCCGGGGTCATCTCGGGCACGATGCGCCTCGCGGCCTCGTCACCACGCAACTCCACCCCCTCGAGATCGCGTCGCACCAGCGGCAAGAACGCGTCGGCGACCGCACGGTGCACCAGCAGCGTCTCGGCGGCGTTGCACACGCCGGGTCGGGACGTCTTGGCGTTATGAATGATGGCCAGCGCTTGGGCCAGATCCGCCGACTCGTCCACGTAGACGTGACAGTTGCCGTCGCCGTCGAGCACGTAGGGCACCCGGGCGTGCTCGCGCATGGCGGCGATGAGGCTCGGCCCGCCACGGGGAATCAGGCAATCGAGCACGTCGGTCATCTGCATGAAGGCCACGGCCGTTTCGTGGGTGGGGTCATCGACCAGCGACACGCCCGCGGTGGGTAGTCCCGCCTCGGCCAGCGCCTCGTGCCAGAGACCCACCAGATACCGGTTCGATGCGAGCGCCGATGCCGAACCCCGTAAGAAGGCGGCGTTGCCGCTCTTCACGCACAGCCCTGCCACGTCGGAGGTGACGTTGGGCCGGTTCTCGTAGACGACGCCGATAACGCCGAGGGGCACCCGCAGTCGCTCAATGCGCAGTCCGTTGGGCCTCGTCGACGCGTCGACTGATTCGTATAGGGGGTCAGCTGAATCGGCGATGTCTCGCAGCGCGCTCGCCATCCCGGCGATTCGCGCCTCGGTCAGCGTGAGTCGGTCACGGCCCGCACCTTCGTCCTGGTACCTGGCGAGATCGTCCGCGTTGACAGCCAGGATTACGTCACGTCGCTCACCGAGGAGTTCGGCCACGCGTCGCAGAACGCGCGAACGCTGTTCGTTGGGGGCCTGAGCGAGTTCCCGGGCGGCCAACTTGACGTTACGCCCGAGTTCTTCCAACGAGGTGGCCACCGCGCCAGCCTAATGACCGCGCGCCGACGCCTCGAAAAGAACGAGGTCGTCGCGGTGCACGACGACCTCATCGGTGTCGTCGAGATTGCGAGCGGCTACCCGAGCGAGACCCTTGGCGAAGATGGTTCCGTCGGAGCCGACGAGTTCCACGGCGTCACCCTCGTTGAAGCCACCCTCGTGACTGACGACACCGACGCGCAGGAGGCTGCGGCCTTCGTTGATTACCGCGGCCCGCGCTCCCTCATTGACGTGGAGTCGGCCGGCGCTCGCCACGGCGAAGGCAATCCACGCCTTACGAGCATTCAACTTCTCGGTTCGCGGGTGGAAGATGGTGCCAAATCCCGGCTGCAACGAGACGGCCCGGCGAAGAGCCGACGCTTCCGATGCGGGTGCGATCACGGTGGTCACCCCCGACCAGGTGGCGAGGCGCGCCGCGGCCAGTTTGGAGGCCATGCCGCCGCTACCCACACCCGACACCGACCGACCGGCGATGTCCTCGAGGGCGGCGTCAATCGCCGAGACTTCTTCAATCAGTGTCGCGTGAGGATCGAGTCGGGGGTCGGCGGTGAGAAGCCCCTGGGTGTCGGTGAGAAGCACGAGATGAGTGGCGCCGACCAGGTTCGCCACCAGCGCGGCGATGCGGTCGTTGTCACCGAAACGAATCTCCTCGTCGGCGACGGCGTCGTTCTCATTGACAATGGCGACCACGCCCAGTTCGGCCAACGACGACAAGGTGGAGCGGGCGTGCAGGTACTGACGTCGGTCCGAGAAGTCGAGCGGCGAGAGCAGGACCTGCCCCACGGTGGCGCCCACTTCGGCGAAGGCGTTACGCCAGGCGTGCATCAACAGGGGCTGGCCGACGGCCGAAACGGCTTGCAGGGTCACGGCGTCGGTGGGTCGGGGGCGACCGCGGCCCACCTCGCTCCAACCGGCCGTGATGGCGCCCGACGTGACGACCACGACGTCCCAGCCCTCGGCGCGCAAACCAACGACGTCCTGGGCCACCGCCACGAGAGCGGCGTAGTTCACCCCACCCGCGGCGTCAGTGACCGACGATGTTCCAATCTTGACGACGACGCTAGGCATCTGGATCCAACTTCCCCTGACGGGCGAGACGTTCGCGACGGGTGGCCCGATGGTGGTCACCACGGTCCAGGCCCGCGCTCGTTTCGTCACGCCACCATTCGAAGGTCAACTCGCCCACCGAGACGAGATCACCATCGACGACGCCGGCCCGGTG
Organism: uncultured bacterium; assembly: GCA_963923835.1. Lineage (GTDB taxonomy): Bacteria > Actinomycetota > Acidimicrobiia > Acidimicrobiales > RAAP-2 > RAAP-2. The sequence goes on along the minus strand of CAWUMA010000077.1, from coordinate 1,438 downwards.
GAGCAATCGGTCGACGCCGAGTGCCTTCAAGCGGGCCACAACTTCGGCGAGCGCCTCGTCATCGGTGAGGTCCTGGAAGCGAACCGCGCGACGCGCCGCTCGTCCTTCGACTTCCCACGCGTGGTCGCCGACCCGCTCCACCGTGATTTCGGTGCCAACCGGGCGGTGAATGACGACGGCCGAACCACGAGTGGCGTCCTCGTCGCGACGGGCCTGATCAACAAGCGTGGCGAGTTGCTGGGTCAGGGCCGGCAGGCCCTCTCCCGTGACCGCCGAAATCACCGGAACACCGGGCATCTCGTGAGCGGCCACGTCGCCCTTGGACCCCACGGTCACTCGGGGTCGGTCGAGAAGCTCGGCGCGATAGTCACCGAGTTCGCGCAGCAGAATCTCCTGTTGTTGCGCCGGAGAAAGCGGAGCCGACTCGGAGAGATCGAGCAACACGCACAGGACACGCGCGCGCTCCACGTGACGAAGAAAGTCGTGACCCAGCCCGCGCCCCTGGGCGGCGCCTTCGATGAGACCGGGAATGTCAGCCATCACGAACTCCGTACCCGATTCGCTGCGACCGGTGCGGGCGCCCACGCGAACCACGCCGAGGTTCGGCACCAACGTGGTGAAGGGGTAGTCCGCAATCTTGGGCTTGGCGGCCGATACGCGACTAATCAATGTCGACTTACCCACGTTGGGGAATCCAATCAGAGCCACGTCGGCCTGGAGTTTCAACTCCAGCGTGTACCAGAACTCCTCGCCGACTTCACCCTGTTCGGCGAAGGCCGGAGCACGGCGGCGGTTCGACAGGAAACGGTTGTTGCCCATGCCCCCCTCACCGCCTTCGGCGGCACGCCAACGCATGCCACTCTCGGTGAAGTCGGCCAGCAATTCACCCTGGTCGTCGAAGACGAGGGTGCCCACCGGAACGGGGACTTCGAGGTCTTTACCGCGTGACCCGTGCTGGCGCTTCGAAGTGCCGTGGGTGCCATCGGTGGCGCGGCGAAAGGGGTGGTCGCGAAATCCCAGGAGCGAGGCCTGGTTGTGGTCGGCTACCAGCCAGACATCACCGCCACGGCCGCCGTCGCCGCCGTCGGGGCCGCCCTTCGACACGTGAGCCTCGCGCCGAAACGAGACGCAGCCGGCCCCGCCGTCGCCAGCCTTGGCGTGCAACTGCGCGGTATCGACGAACGCGGACACTTCCCCATTCTACGAGCGGGGTTTGCGCCCTACGAGAAGAGCTCCCCCACCGCCGCATCGAACATGACCCGGTGAGCGTCCACCTGCTCGGCCGTCGTGGCGGGACACATCAGGGCCATGTTGTGGAACGGCGTGATCAGCACGCCACGGTTCACGCCGTAGAGGTGTAGATAGTCCTCGAGCAGCGGGTCCGACGAGGCCACGGACTCTCCCCCGTTTCGCGGAGCGGGGTTCGCGAACCGGTACT
>CAWUMA010000076.1:0-3778 GCA_963923835.1 uncultured bacterium | reverse complement strand
CTTCCTCGAAGCCCTCCGGCGGGGGATTGCGGCGCACCACGCGGGGATGGTACCCGCCTTCCGTGAAATTGTCGAGAAGTGTTTCGAGGAGAACCTACTGGGGGTGGTGTACGCCACCGAAACTCTGGCGTTGGGAATCAACATGCCCGCCCGGAGCGTGGCCCTCGAGAAGTTTTCCAAGTACTCCGACGCGGGTAGACAAATGCTCACCAGTGGTGAGTACCGCCAGTTGACGGGTCGCGCCGGACGACGCGGCTTGGACGAAGAAGGACACGCGGTGGTCTGTTTTGCCATCGAGACCCCTCTGGCTGACATCGGGCGGATCGCCATCGCGAATCCGTCCGACCTTCATTCGTCATTCCGACCCACGTACAACTTCACGGCCAACCTCGTCAATCATTTCGATCAGGACACCGCCGTGCGGGTTGTGCAACAGTCCTTTGCCCAATTCGAGTCACAGCGGCGCCCCGGAGGTGCCAAGCGGAGTTTGGAAGACCAGCTCCTCGCTCGGCTCGCCGTCCTGAACGACCTTGGCTACGCCGACGGCTGGTCCCTCACCACCGAAGGCCAGTTGCTCCGTTCGCTGTACCACGAGTGCGACCTGCTGCTCGCCGAAACAATCAACGCGGGCATCTTGGATGACCTCGAACCCGCGCAGTTGGCCGGATTGCTGTCGTGCTTCGTCTTCGAGTCGCGTCGCACTGCCAAGGTGGGGGCGGCGGCCAACAAGGTCACCTCGCGCCAACGCCGGGTCACCAATGACCGGTTGGGCCATGAACGACGGGCAAGCCTGCGGGATCGATTTTCGGAGATTGTGGCCCTGTCGGCCGCGGTTCGCGAAGTCGAAGACCGCCACCACGTGAACCACCAGCGCGAACCCGACATCGCCTTTGCCACCGTCGTTGCGGCGTGGGCTCGCGGGGCGACCCTGGCCACCGTGCTCGACCTCGCCGATATCGAACTGGGTCATACTGCCCCCGGAGACTTCGTCCGCAACGCCAAGCAGGTGGCGGATCTGTGCGAGCAACTCGGGCGAGTCTCGGTGCGCGGAGCGTTGGCGGTGAACGCCCGGGAAGCGCGCGACCTCGTCTTGCGCAGCGTGGTGGCGGGCGCGGTAGGTATCCCACTCTCCCCAGTCGACGAGGCGTAATCTCGGATTCTCATGCACCCCTACGCCGTGGAGGAATTCAGCGAGGCCGAATCGGCCATTCTGCGGCGTTATTTCACCAATTTGGAAGGCCCAGTCTTCGCCCTGGTGAATCTTCCCGAGGTGGTGAAGGGGGCCCTGTTCGCCCGGTACAGCCGCTCCACAAAGAGTCTCCGGCGGTTGTTCCTTGACGAGTTTGTGGGTGATCTGGACCTCGAGGGGGACGTCACCGTCGACGCCACTATCGGACTCGATCGGGCCGACGACCTCTATCAAAGAATCTTCTACGAGTACGGTGACGACTCGGTGGCCCAACTCGGAGGGGTCCACCTGGCCTGCGAACAGGCGAGCAACGTGCTCACCAAGGTTCTCGAGTGGGGGCGATTGGCGAGTTATCTCGAGCAGTCGACTCGGTACCTGGGCTACGACCGGCGCTTGGCCAACGGTCACTACCGCTACTACCGGGACCACGATCTGCTCCAATCGACCTTCGGCCTCCGCTACATCGGCGAGATGGACCGGATGTTCGACACCTACGCCGAACTCCTACCGCAGCTAACCGAATGGCTCACCCGCGAGTTCCCCAAAACGCCCGAAGACACCGACTTCGTCTACCGACAGGCCATTCGAGCGAAGGCTCTTGACGCTATCCGTGGCCTGCTACCGGCAGGCGCCCTCTCCAATCTGGGTATCTACGCGTCAGGACAGGCCTATGAGTCACTCCTGCTGCGCATGAGGGCTCACCCCTTGCCCGAGGTCCGTCACTACGCCGAGATGATGGTGGAAGAGCTCCGAAAGGTGATTCCGTCCTTCCTCAAGCGCCTCGACGTACCGGACCGTGGCGTGGCCTGGACGAACTACCTCGCGTCCACGAAGTCCGCGACCCACGACCTGGTGGCGTCACTGTCCATCGCCGACGACCCTCGAGACAGGGAGTCGGTGACGTTGACCGACTTCGACCCGCACGGTGAGACCCGCATCCTGGAGGCGATCATCACGGCCAATTCCACGGTGAGTGCCGACGCCGCTCGGCGAACCGTGGAGCGTATGTCGGCAGATGATCGTGACCGCCTGCTGGCCACCTACGTGGGGGAGCGTGGCAACCGTCGCCACCGGCCCGGTCGGGCATTCGAAGCGACGGATTACCGTTTCGAATTGGTCACTGACTACGGCGCCTTCCGGGACCTGCAGCGCCACCGTCTCCTCACCGTGGAATGGCAGCCCCTGACGGTGGATCTCGGCTACGACGTCCCTGATGTCATCGTCGAAGCGGGTCTGCGAGACCCCTATGAGGAGTCCCTCGGCCGCTCGGCCACCCTCTACCAGGAGCTCCGTGGCGAATTGCCCGATCAGGCGCAGTACGCCGTCGCCCTCGCGTTTCGGATCCGCTACACCATGCAAATGAATGCTCGTGAGGCCATGCACCTGATCGAACTCCGTTCTGGCCCCCAGGGCCACCCGTCATATCGACGAGTCGCTCACGAAATGGTGCAACAGATCGGCGATGTGGCCGGCCACCACGGCGTCGCCCGTGCGATGAACTTTGTTGACTTCAGCGACGTGGACTTAGAGCGACTCAATGCCGAACGAGCAGCCGAGCGGAACCGTCAGAATCGAACCCGTTAAGGGACAAAGTCAGAAATTCTTAGCGAATTCACAATTCCCACAGCCGAATTGCAAGCCAAGCGGTGTGTGAAGGCTCTAGTGTGACGGCGCAATACGAAAGGAATGCATGTCCACCGAAGACGAGAACGACGAAGTTTTTGACGAGGAAGAGATTGGTGAAGGCTTCGGCGAAGAAGAGCTGGAAGAGGATGCCGATGACGTCCTCGCCGACGACGAGGAGTCTTCCGACGACGTAGTCGACGAAGAAGACGAAGTCGCCCTGGAGGAGGTTCCCGCCGCGGTCGAAATCGTGTCCCTCGATGAGGACGATATCGTCGACGACGCCGACGTGGAAATGGCCCTAGACGAGGTCTTGGCCGAGACCATCATGCGCACGGCCACAACCGACGAGGACGAGGACGCCCCGGTAGAGATCGACCCCAACGCCGAATCCACCGAGACGCCACTCCCGAAGCAAGATGACGAGTTCCGCTGCAAATCGTGTCGACTCCTGAAGAAGGTGAGCCAGTTGGCGGACTCGCCGCGTCAACTGTGCCGTGACTGCGTCTAGTACCGCGCTGCGCATTTCCACCGCCACCGAGGCGCACGAACGCCTCTGGAGTGAACTTTCCGAGGCCTTGGCGGCTCAGCGGGGTGGTCCGGCCGTGCTGGCTTCGTGGGCGTCAATCGGGGTGACCTCGGCATCGACTGCGGTGTCCGCGGGCTGGTGGTTCAGCCGGGAAGGTCATGAGGACTGCTGTGTGGCCCTCGTCCGTGCGCGCTGCGTCAATGTGGTGCTGGTCACGCACGCACTGCGTCGGGCCGGTCACGGCCGGGCGCTTCTCACGAGCCTGATTGCGAGCGTGGACGGACCTCGAGACGGCTGGGCCCTCCCCGGCGACCGGGCGACGAAGTCCCTTTACGAGGCGGTGGGCTGGAAAGCCCGCTTGCTCACGATGAGCGGCGAGTAGACCGAGCGGGGGTTCGGGTCGGCGGGGGAGGAGGCGGCACCTTCATCCCCAGCAG
>CAWUMA010000075.1:0-3836 GCA_963923835.1 uncultured bacterium | reverse complement strand
CGCAGGTACGAGATGTAGGTGTCGAGCACCGACGTTTCCGATTCGAAGTCGATGTTCCAGACCTCGCGCAACAGTTGCGAACGCGTGACCACCCGGTCGGTGCGTTCCATGAGGACTTCGAGCAGACGGAATTCCGTCGCCGACAGTTCCAGGCTCTCGTCACCGAGGTGAACTTCGTGGCGATCGACGTTGAGCGAGAGTGGTCCGCAGTGATACTCCGGAGCCGGGCCCGATTCGCCCTCGACCCGACGCAGCACCGCCCCGACCCGCAACACGAGTTCGTTCAGGGCGAAGGGCTTGCGGACGTAATCGTCGGCACCGAACCGTAAGCCCCGTTCGACGTCGGTCGCGTCCTGACGGGCCGACAACATGATGATGGGGGTAGTCGTGTCGCTCTCGCGAACCCGGTCGAGGAACTCGAATCCGTTGACGTGAGGCATGTTCACGTCCACGATGCACAGGTCGGCACCCTGGCGGCGCAGCGCGTCGAGACCCTCGGCGCCGTTGGCCGCTGTCAGCACCTCGTACCCGGCCGCGCCCAGCGCGTCCTCGAGAAGGTCGCGCACACCCGGCTCGTCGTCCACCACCAGCACCGTTGACATGACACCTCCACCACCATTCTTAGGTCTTCACCCGCACTCGCGTGATATCCCACAGACGATTCACAGAAAAAACGGGGAACCCGAGAGATAGTTTTGAGTCGTGACCAGTCGTCTTCGCCCGTTCGGTGCCGTGGCGGTGGTCACGCTCGCGCTCGTGGCGAGTGCCGGTCCGGCCGCTGCCGACACCAAACCAGGCAGGGGTGGCTCGCCCACCGCCCCCTCGGGCGTTCTCACCACGACGACGACTCTTGACCCCAACGGTTACGCGGGGCAGATGGCCGCGTACAAGGCCGCCCAGGCCCAGATCAATCAAACCTTCCACGACAGCCTGACGGCCGCCCGGTCCGCACTGCGCAGGGCCCTCAATGGCGCCACCAGCGACCAGAAGGTTCAGGCGAACGCTGATTACGTGATGGCGGTGGCTAGTGCCACGTCGGCCCGCACGGCCGCCCTCGCGGCGCTCGGCCCGAGCCCGCACGACGTGGCCGTCGCGGCAATCAAGTCGTGGCAAGTGAGCAACCAGGCCATCAAGGCCACCTTCGAGCAGGCCAAGGACCAAGCCAGGGCCGACTACCAGATGGCGTTGGCGGCGGCGGCGTCGGCCAGCCAACGTGCGGCGGCGAAGCTCGCCCTCTCGGCGGCGCTCTCGGCAGCCGCGGCGGCGCGCGACCTCGCGCTCAGCCAATTGGGCCCGCGTCCAACCATCGGCAACTAGAGCTTTTCGACCGCCACCAGTTCGTCGCGACCGAGTCGGCCCACGGCCCGTACGCCGCGCACCGGCGAACCCACCAGCAACTGGCGCGACCCGTCGGCGACATTGACGCAGTGCACGTAGAAGTCCTCAGCCCCGGCGCGCACCCAACCGTCACCGCGCGCGACGTCGAAGTCGGCGACGAGCCCCTCGATCATGCGCCGAGGCCGTCGGACCCCAGAAGCGCCACCATCTCGAGACCGGTGAGCGCCGCCTCGCGACCCTTGTTCGTGTCGTCGGGCGCCGAACGCTCGAGCGCCTGCTCCACGGTGTTGGTCGTGAGAACCCCGAAGACCACGGGCACGCGCGTCGACAACTGCACGTCTTGAATACCCCGGGCGCACTCGCCGGCGACCAGGTCGTAGTGGCCGGTGTCGCCGCGAATCACCGCCCCGAAGGTGAGCACCACATCAACGGGGTTGGCCCCGTCGGCCAGAGCCAGTGCGGCGAGCGGAATTTCGTACGCGCCGGGCACCCAGGCCACGGTGATGTCCTCTTGTTTCACCCCGGCCTCGGCGAGGGCGTCGAGCGCTCCTTCGAGGAGTCGCAGGGTGATGCCCCCGTTGAACCGGGCGCAGGCGATACCCACGGTGACACCACGGCCGTTCAGTTCGGCGTTGAGGTGCGAACCGACGCGACCGGCGAGACGTGCCGCCCAGGCCTCGTCGTAACGGGTGGCCTCACTCGACGTCATCGAGATTCTCCAAGAGGTGGCCGAGCCGTTCGCGCTTGGTGCGCAGGTACTCGAGGTTGAATGAGGTGGGCGTCGATTCGAGGGGAACGCGCTCCACGATCTCGAGGCCGAAGCCCTCCAGTCCGCCGTACTTGGCGGGATTGTTGGTGAGCAGGCGCATCGAGGTCACGCCGAGGTCGACCAGGATCTGGGCGCCGATGCCGTACTCGCGCGAGTCGACCGGCAGACCGAGTTCCAGGTTCGCGTCGACCGTGTCCCGGCCCTCCTCCTGGAGGGCGTAGGCGCGGATCTTGTGACCGAGGCCAATCCCCCGGCCTTCGTGACCGCGCAGGTACACCACGACGCCGGTGCCTTCGGCCGCCACCTTGGCCAGTGCCGTGCGCAACTGCGGACCACAGTCGCAGCGCAACGAACCCAGGGCGTCGCCGGTCAGGCACTCGGAGTGCACCCGCACGAGAACGTCGGAACGCCCCGACGGCTCACCAGCCACCAGGGCCATGTGCTGCTCGCCGTCGAGCACGCTCTCGTAGACGATGGCGGTGAAGGTGCCGAACTCCGTGGGCAACTGTGCCTCGGCGACCCGCTTGATCAACTTCTCGTGGTGGCGTCGGTAACGGATCAAGTCGGCAATCGACACAATGGGCAAGCCGTGGTGCTTGGCGAACTCGGTGAGTTCGGGCAGACGGGCCATGTCGGACTTGTCGGCCGTGACGATCTCGCACAGCACACCCGACGGGTACTTGCCCGCGAGGCGGCACAGGTCGACGGTCGCCTCGGTGTGACCGGCGCGCTTCAGTACTCCCCCCGCGCGGTAGCGCAGGGGAAAGATGTGGCCCGGTCGGTTGAGATCCGTGGGCTTGGTCGCCGGGTCGATCAACGAACGCACCGTCGCGGCCCGGTCGGAGGCCGAGATTCCCGTCGTGGTGCCGTGGCGGTAGTCCACGGTCACCGTGAAGGCGGTGCGCTGGACTTCGGTGTTGGCAACGACCATGAGCGGGAGGTCGAGCTCGTCGGCCCGTTCGGGCTCGAGGGGGACGCAAAAAACACCCGAGGTGTGCTCCAAGAAAAAGGCCATGGAGTCGGCCGTCACGTCCTCGGCCGCCATGATGAGGTCGCCCTCGTTCTCGCGGTCCTCGTCGTCAACGACGACGACCATGCCCCCGCGACGAAGCTGCTCAATTGCCTCTTCGATGGTTGACAGCATCAGACCTCCACGTCCAGACGTACATCTTCGCCCACCTGGCGCACCCCCACCACCCGACCGCGGCGCAGGGCCGAAATGGTCGGCGTGCCGAACGCGGATAACGCGCCGGCCGTTCCGACGCTACCGGCGTAGGCGGGGGCGTAATACCAGACGAAACGCTGCACCAATCCGGCCTCGACAAAGGACGACACCACGCGCGGGCCGCCCTCGACGAGCACTTGCACCACCCCGCGGGCGGCCAACTCGTCGAGCAGGGCGCCGAGGTCACCCCGGTACTCGAGACAGGGGCGCACCTTGGCCGACGGTGGAGCTTCACCGAGCACCACCCGCAGCGGTTCGACGATGACATCACCAAGTCGGGCCGTCAGGCGCGGGTCGTCGCTGCGAACGGTTCCCGCCCCGACGACGATGGCCTGGCTCTGGGCGCGCAGCACGTGCGAGTCCTGTCGCGCGTCGACACCGGTGATCCACTGACTCGATCCGTCGGCCATCGACACCACTCCATCGAGCGTGCTCGCGACCTTGACCACCACGTAGGGACGACCGGTGCGCCGGTGGTGGAGATAGGCCGCCAATTGCGAGGCC
>CAWUMA010000074.1:0-3909 GCA_963923835.1 uncultured bacterium | reverse complement strand
GCGTCACGTCGTCGTCGGTCAGGGTGAATCGCTGCACGAAGATCTCCCCGCGACGTCCATCGACCGCGCAGAGAAGTTCGCCGCGCACACCGGCCCTGTGCGCCCCGTGGGCGTACAGGGCGAGCGAGGTCACGCCCACCAGTCGCGCCCCGACCCCGTCGGCGAGAGCCCGTGCCGTGGCGACCCCGACCCGAAGGCCGGTGAAGAGACCCGGCCCTCGATCAACAACCACGGTGTCGATGTCACGGGGACGCGCGCCAATTTCGCCGAGCATGGTCGATAACGCCGCCACGACGGTTTCGGTGTGGCGTCGCTGCGTGTCGACCACTCTGGTGATGACGGTGCCGTCCGTTGCGACGCCCACCGCGCAGGCCATCGTCGCTGTTTCAATCGCGACACTCAACACGGCGACCACCCCTCGGGCAACGGTTCGCGCTCGGCGAGCGGTCCACTCACCCGCCATCGTCGGGCTTCGCCCTCCCAGGTGGCCGTCACCGTGGAGTGAGTCGGACCCCACACGTCGCTCGTCAGTTCGCCCCACTCCACGAAGGCCACCGCCGACTCTTCGACCAGCTCCCCAAGTGCCAGATCCCACACCTCGTCGGCGCCGTCGATGCGGTACACGTCGGCGTGGTGCATGGTGGCGATTCCTCGACCGTTCACGCAGGCGTGGGGGCGCACCAGAGTGAAGGTCGGACTCGTCACGCGGTCGCGCACCCCGAGTCCACGTCCCACGCCCTGCACGAAAGTCGTCTTTCCCGCGCCGAGCGGTCCGGTCAGTACCACGATGTCACCGGGGCGCAGGTTGGCGGCCAACGCCGCGGCGGCGTCACGGGTGCTGTCGGCATCGGGGCAGAGGACCTCAATCACGGTGCCACCAATTCCAGCAGGAGTTTCAGGTCGGCGCGCAGATCGCGGGCGACCGAGGTGGACCGAAGGGCGGCGGCCGGATGGTACGTCGCGATGCCGGGCCGGCCGTCACGCTCGAAGCGCTGACCGTGCACCGAGGCGATGCCCTCGGTGAAACCGAAGACGGCGCGGCCGGCCGTGTTGCCCACCGTGAGCAGGGCCCGGTGCGCGGACTCGGCGAGCTGGGCCTCGAGCCAGGGGGCGCAGGCCGCAATCTCCTCGTTGCGTGGCGGACGATTGGCCGGCGGGCGGCACTTCACCACGTTGGTGACGAAACAGTCGGCCCGGGTGAGACCAGTCTCTTCTTCGAGGAGGCGAAACAGCAGGCGACCACTCGCGCCGATGAAGGGTTCACCGCCCTCGTCCTCGGTACGGCCCGGCGCCTCACCCACGACCAGCAACCGGGCCGACGTCGGCCCCGACCCCACCACCACGCGCTGGCGGGTGGCCGCGAGTTGACAACGGGTGCAGGAGAGAAGTTCGTCCATCAGTCGACGAGCACGCGGGGCACGCGGGCACCGATGCCGCACAGTATTTCCCACGTGATGGTGTCGGCCCACCGGGCCCAGTCGTCGGCCCAGATGGCGTCGGGTCCCTGCGAACCGAGTAGCACGACTTCGTCGCCGACCTTCACAGGGTCGTCGCCGCAGTCGATGAGCAACTGGTCCATCGTGACGTTGCCCGCGAGGGGGTAGCGCACACCGTTGATGAGCACTTCGGCGCCGGCGTCGAAGAGGCGACGTGGATACCCGTCGGCGTATCCGAAGGGAACGGTGGCGATCGTGGCCGGAGCGCTGAGTGCCCGACGTCGCCCGTAGCTCGGCCGCTCACCGGCTTGCGCTCGGCGCACCGCCACCACGTGAGCGCGCAGAGTGAGGGCCGGCTGCAGGTCGAGGCCGCGCGCGGCGAGGGCGTCGGCGAGCCACGCCGAGGGCAGATACCCGTAGAGCGCGAGTCCCACGCGGGCGAGGTCGCGGCGGGTGGCCGGGTGGCCGAGAGCTCCGGCACTGTTGGCGGCGTGGACCACCCGGGGAGCGATTCCCGCGTCCGCCAATTCGCCGAGCACGGCGTCGAAGCGTGCCGACTGTTCGGCGGTGAAGGCCCGATCGGCCGGCGACGATCCATCGGCCACCGAGAAGTGGGTGTAGACGCCTTCGAGATCGAGTGCGGAGGAGCCCACGAGAATGGATGCCGCCTCGAGTGCGTCGGCCGGCGTGACTCCCATGCGACCCATGCCGGTGTCGATTTTCAGGTGTACCCGGTGCAGACCACCGAGACGCTCGGCCGCGGCGCGCGCTGCCCGGGCCCCCTCGAGAGAACCAATGGTGAGAGTCAGCGAGTGCGTCAACGCGTCGGGCAGGGTGTCGGCGGGAATCTCCGCGAGAAGAAGGATTGGCGCCGAGACGCCCGCACCTCGTAGTTCGATTCCCTCATCGACGATCGCCACCGCCAACGAGGCGGCGCCACCATCCATCGCGGCCTTCGCGGCGAGAACCGCACCATGTCCGTACCCGTTGGCCTTGACCACCGCACACAGTTGGGTCGACTCGAGAACCTGGGCCAGTGCGGCCACGTTGTGGGCGATGGCCGGTCGCGAGATCTCGGCCCACGCCGGTCGGCGAACCCCCTCGACGGGCATCAGTGAGCGACCACCACGGCCGCGGCCGTCACCGCCGAGTGGGTGAGTGACACGTCAAAGGACACGAGGCCAGCATCTTGGGCCAGCAACTTTGCCCGAGGGCCGAGGTGCAGCGACGGGGCACCGTCCGCACCGCGCACCACTTCGATGTCGCGCCACGGGGCGGCCCCCACTCCGGCTCGCACCGATTTCAGCCACGCCTCTTTGGCCGCGAAGCGTGCGGCGAGGCGGTGGGGAATGTCGCGGGCGTCTCGACGCTCGGCCTCGGTGAAGAGTCGCGTCGCGACCGACGGTCGACGGGCGAGCACGTCTTCGAAACGGGCCACATCGACCACGTCGATTCCGACGCCGCTCATTCGACCGTCACCGTCTTGGCCAGGTTGCGCGGCCGGTCCACGTTGCGTCCCAGTCCGACCGCCAGGCGGTAGGCCAGCTGCTGAAGGGCGACGACGTCGACCATCGGCGAGAAAAGCGGTTCGGTCGGCGGGACGCGCACCACGAAGTCGGCGACCGCATCCACCGCCGTGTCGTCGTCGCCGGCGAGGGCCACGACTGACGCGCCGCGGGCCTTGACCTCGGCGAGGTTCGAGAGCATCTTGTCGCGAAGCGCCGGATCGGTGAGTAGAGCCACCACCACCACACCGGGCTCGATCAAAGCCAGCGGCCCGTGCTTGAGTTCACCACCGGCGTATCCCTCGGCGTGGAGGTAGCTGATCTCCTTGAGCTTCAGTGCCCCCTCGAGAGCGGTGGCGTACCCGACGCCCCGACCCAGGAAGAAGAAGTCGCGCGCACCCGAGACCGCCGTGGCCACGTCGGCGACGGCCGGGCCCCGCGAGAGTGCCGTGTCCACCTGGTGGCGCACGTGCTGGAGACCGGCGAAGAGTGCGGCCACGTCCGAAGGCTCGAGGGTGCCACGCACCTGGGCGAGGCGCAGCGCGAGCAACTCCAACACGGCCACCTGGGCGACGAAGGCCTTGGTGGACGCGACCGACACTTCGAGGCCGGCACGGGTGTAGAGCACGGCGTCGGCCTCACGGGCCAGTGACGAATCAACGACGTTGGAGACGGCCACGACCCGCGCGCCACGGCGCTGGGCCTCGCGGGCCGCCTGGATGGTGTCGATGGTCTCGCCCGACTGGGAGACGGCCACGACCAGAGTGCCGATCTCGACGACGGGGTCGCGGTAGCGGTACTCACTGGCGATCTCGACTTCGGCGACGAGTCGGGCCCACTGCTCGAGGGCCGACTTCGCGATGAGCGCCGCGTGATAGGACGTGCCCGCCGCCACGAGCACGACGCGCTTCACCTCGGCCAGTTCGGCGGCGTCGATGCGCAGTTCGTCGAAGGTGATGGTTCCATTC
>CAWUMA010000073.1:0-3910 GCA_963923835.1 uncultured bacterium | reverse complement strand
AAGGAAAACATCATCATCGGTAAGTTGATTCCGGCCGGTTCGGGCCTTGGTTATTACAACAAGAGCCAGTTCCGCCTGGATATGCCCGGAGCCGAGCTCCTGCCGTCGTGGGCGACCACCACGGACCAGGACCTCGATTTGGCCGATTTGCTGGGAGAATTGGCTCCCCGCGAGGAGGACAACACCGATCTGGAGAACTTCCTCAAGATCGGTACGGCCACCTACGACGAGTCGGCTCTGCCCGAAGATGACGGGGACCTGCCCGAGGACGGGGCCCAGTCGCTGTAGATCGAGCGGCCCGGCCGGCACGAGCCGGCCGGGCTTGCTGATTTCGGGGGTTTTCCCCTAGGATTGTCAATCCGTGTGTCGGTCCCGACCGGCCGCGATAAGTCGCTGTATTTGTATAGAGAGGTTCCGCGTGCCCACCATCGCACAGCTGGTCCGTAAGGGCCGGCAGGACAAAGTTTCCAAGACCAAGACGCCGGCCCTGAAGGGGGCCCCGCAGCGTCGTGGCGTGTGCACCCGCGTGCACACGGTCACGCCCAAGAAGCCCAACTCGGCTCTGCGTAAGGTCGCCCGTGTGCGCCTGACGTCGGGCGTCGAGGTCACGGCCTACATCCCGGGCGTCGGCCACAACCTCCAGGAGCACTCGATCGTGCTCGTCCGTGGCGGCCGTGTGAAGGACCTCCCCGGTGTTCGTTACAAGATCATTCGTGGCGCGCTCGACACCTCGGGCGTCCGCGACCGCAAGCAGGCCCGTAGCCGTTACGGCGCCAAGAGGGAGAAGTAATGCCTCGTAAGGGTCCCGCCGTTCGACGCGAAGTTCCCGTCGACCCGATTTACAAGTCGGTTCTGGTCACCCAGGTGACCAACAAGATTCTGGAGCGCGGCAAGCGCACCATCGCCGAGCGCATCGTCTACACCGCGCTCGAAATCGTCGAGCAGAAGACCGGTTCGGACCCCGTCGCGACGCTGAAGCGCGCGTTGGAGAACGTCCGCCCGGAGCTCGAGGTTCGTAGCCGTCGCGTCGGTGGTACGACCTACCAAGTCCCGGTCGAGGTTCGTCCCCGCCGTGCGACCACGCTGGCCATTCGCTGGCTGACCGATTTCGCCAAGAAGCGTCGCGAGAAGACCATGGCCGAGCGCCTGGCCGCCGAAATCATCGACGCGAGCAACGGCGTCGGCGCCGCCGTCAAGCGCCGTGAGGACATGGCCAAGATGGCCGAGTCCAACAAGGCCTTCGCCCACTACCGCTGGTAACCCAGGAGCTATTTCCCCACTATGACTGCCCGTGAATTCCCCCTGGACAAAGTGCGCAATATCGGCATCATGGCGCACATCGACGCCGGTAAGACGACGACGACCGAGCGCATCCTCTTCTACACCGGTAAGAACTACAAGATCGGTGAGGTGCACGAAGGCGCCGCGACCATGGACTGGATGGTCCAGGAGCAAGAGCGCGGTATCACCATCACCTCGGCCGCCACGACCTGTCAGTGGAACGGCCACCGCATCAACATCATCGACACCCCGGGCCACGTCGACTTCACGGTCGAAGTGGAGCGCTCGCTGCGCGTTCTCGACGGCGCCGTGGCGGTCTTTGACGCCGTGGCCGGTGTGGAGCCCCAGACCGAGACGGTGTGGCGCCAGGCCAACAAGTACAACGTGCCGCGCATCTGCTTCGTGAACAAGATGGACCGCATCGGTGCCGACTTCTTCCGCTGCGTCGACATGATTGAGAACCGCCTGGACTGCGTTCCGGCCGTCACCCAGCTGCCGATTGGTGCCGAAGCCGACTACCAGGGCATCGTCGACCTCACCTCGATGAAGGCCATCATCTACCACGATGACAAGGGCGAGAAGTACGAAGAGGTCGAGATCCCGGCCAACATGAAGGACCAGGCCGACGAGTACCGCTCGAAGCTGATTGACGTTCTGACCACCTTCGACGACGCGTTGATGGAGAAGGTCCTCGGCGACGAGGAGATCACCACCGCCGACGTTCGTGGGGCTCTCCGTACCGGCACCCTGTCAGGTCAGTGCATTCCGATCCTGAACGGCACCGCCTTCAAGAACAAGGGTGTCCAGCCGATGCTCGACGCCGTGGTGGACTTCCTGCCGAGCCCGCTTGACCTTCCGCCCACCACCGGCACCAAGCCCGGTAAGGAAGAGGAAGTCGAGCGCAAGGCCGACGACTCGCAGCCCTTCAGCGCGCTGGCGTTCAAGATCATGACCGACCCCTACGTCGGAAAGTTGACCTACCTGCGCGTGTACTCGGGCACCCTCGAAAAGGGTGACACCGTCATCAACACGACCAAGGGTGGCAAGAAGGAGCGTCTGGGACGCCTCCTCCTGATGCACGCCAACAACCGTGAGGACCTCGACACCATCCGCACCGGTGACATCGTCGCCGCGGTGGGCCTGAAGCAGGTCACCACGGGAGACACGCTGTCCGACCCGGACAACCCCATCCAGCTCGAGACCCTGGAGTTCCCCGAGCCCGTTATCCACGTGGCCGTCGAACCCAAGACCAAGGCCGACCAGGAGAAGTTGTCGAAGGCCCTCTACGCCCTCTCCGAAGAGGACCCGACCTTCCGCGTGCGCACCGACGAGGAGACCGGCCAGACCGTTATCTCCGGTATGGGTGAGCTCCACCTCGAAGTGCTCGTCGACCGCATGCTCCGTGAGTTCTCGGTGGACGCCAACGTCGGTAAGCCCCAGGTGGCCTACCGCGAGACGATCCGCAAGACCGTCGAGAAGGTGGAAGAGAAGTACGTCCGCCAGACCGGTGGTAAGGGTCAGTACGGCCACGTGGTCATCACCGTCGAGCCGACCGGCCCCGGTGGCGGCTACGAGTTCGTCGACGAAATCACCGGTGGTGTGATTCCCAAGGAATACATCAACCCGATCAACCAGGGCATCACCGAGTCGCTGACCTCGGGCGTTCTGGCGGGCTACCCGATGGTCGACCTGCGCGTGCGCCTGACCTTCGGTTCGTACCACGACGTGGACTCCTCGGAAATGGCCTTCAAAATCGCCGGTTCGCTGGCCATCAAGAAGGCCACCCGTCAGGCCAGCCCCGTCCTTCTCGAGCCCGTCATGGCCGTTGAAGTCGTGACCCCCGAGGACTACATGGGTGACGTCATTGGTGACCTCTCCAGCCGTCGTGGCCGCGTGGAGGGCATGGAACAGAAGGGCAACAGCCAGGCCATCCGGGCTCTGGTTCCCCTGGCTGACATGTTCGGCTACGCTACTGACCTGCGTTCTCGCACCCAGGGGCGGGCAACGTACACGATGCAGTTCCATTCGTACGCAGAAGTTCCCGAGTCGATCGCCAAGGAGATCGTCGCAAAGGCAACGGGCGCGTAAGAAAACGCCGGGCAACCGGCACCCAGGTCCAAACCGGTGTCGGGGAGGGCCGACAAAAACCCGACGAGTCCAACCGGACGAGTCCCGAAAGAGAAAGTAATCCCCGACAATGGCAAAAGCTAAGTTCGAGCGCACCAAGCCGCACGTCAACATTGGAACCATGGGTCACATTGACCACGGCAAGACCACGTTGACCGCCGCTATCACGAAGGTTCTCGCCGACCGCGTTCCCGGTTCGGCGTTCACGCCCTTCGACCAGATTGACAAGGCTCCCGAGGAGCGCCAGCGCGGTATCACCATCTCGATCGCCCACGTGGAGTACGAGACCCCGAACCGCCACTACGCGCACGTCGACATGCCCGGTCACGCTGACTACGTCAAGAACATGATCACCGGTGCCGCCCAGGTGGACGGCGCCATCCTGGTCGTGTCCGCGACCGACGGTCCCATGCCCCAGACCCGTGAGCACGTGCTGCTCGCCCGTCAGGTGGGCGTGCCCTACATCGTCGTGGCCCTTAACAAGTCCGACATGGTCGAGGAC
>CAWUMA010000072.1:0-3943 GCA_963923835.1 uncultured bacterium | reverse complement strand
GCGTAAGACTGACTGACGGGTTCTGGAGCACTCCAGAATCTTCTAGTGAAACAAAGGAGACGACCGGTGAACAAGGCCGAGTTGGTAGATGCAATTGTCGCTGAGAGCGGCGCTTCCAAGAGCACGGTGACCGAAGTTCTCCGCGCCTTTGAGGACGTGGTGGTGTCCAACGTGTGCAAGGGCGAGAAGGTTGTCCTGTCGGGCTTCCTGTCCTTCGAGCGCGTGGACCGCAAGGCCCGCACCGCCCGCAACCCCCAGACTGGTGAGACCATCCAGGTGAAGGCCTCCAAGGCCCCCAAGGTCTCGATCGGTTCGACCTTCAAGAAGGCCGTCAAGGGTTAACAACTCTCGCAACAAGCAAAAAACCCGGGGCGCGAGCCCCGGGTTTTTTGTTGTCTGTATGAAGAACTATTCGGGCAGCACGTCCACGAGCTTGCGTCCGCCGCGGAAACCGAACTTGACCGTGCCCGCCGAGAGGGCGAACAGCGTGTCGTCACGGCCGATACCGACGTTGCGGCCCGGGTGGAACTGCGTGCCGCGCTGGCGCACGAGAATGCTGCCGGTCTGAACGGCCGTTCCGTCAAAAGCCTTCACTCCCAGGCGCTGGGCCTGTGAATCGCGGCCGTTACGGGTAGAACCGCCACCTTTCGTCTTTGACATGGATGCCCCTTACGCCTTGGCCGAAATCTTGTTGATTTCGACGGTTGAGTAGTGCTGACGGTGGCCCCAGCGCTTGCGCTGGATGGCCTTCGCCTTGTAGGTCAGACCCCGGATCTTGGGGCCCTTCTCCTCCCCCACGACCGTGGCGGTCACGGTGGCACCCGCGAGGGCGGGGCCGGCCAGGACCTTGTCCCCGTCAACAACGAGAACGGGCTGGAGCGAGATGGACGAACCGACGGCCTCGGGGCGCAGGTCGACCCGGACCACTTGGCCCTCGGTCACGCGCTCCTGGCTGGTTCCGACACGGATGACTGCGTACATAGGATTTCCCATCATAGTCGCTGGGCGGAGGGACCGAAAAGCCTCTAGAGGCCGGTTTCGACCACGAAACCGCGGCCGTCGCAGACCGCACAAACATGGGAGACCGACTCCAGGAGGCCTTCATTCACGCGCTTGCGGGTCATTTCCACCAGTCCGAGCTCGGAAATGTCGAACACCTGGGTCCGGGTCTTGTCCCGGCTGAGCGCCTGACGAAGCGCCGAGGCAACGGCCTCACGATTGGCCTTGGCCTCCATGTCGATGAAGTCGATCACGATGATGCCGCCGATGTCGCGCAGGCGAAGCTGGCGGGCCACCTCTTCGGCCGCTTCGAGGTTGTTTCGGAAAACCGTCTCCTCGAGGTTGGTCGAACCGACGTTCTTTCCAGTGTTGACGTCGATAACGGTCAGAGCTTCGGTCCGCTCGATGATGAGCGAACCACCCGACGGCAGGAAGACCTTTCGATCCAGAGCCCGGTGGAGCTGCTCGTGCACGAAGTACCGCTCGAATAGCGGCAACTCTTCACTGGAACGGTCGTAGTACTCGATGCGATCGGCCAGTTCGGGGTTGACCGCCAGCACGTACTCGCGCACCTTTTCGTAGAGGTTCTTGTCGTCGATGATGACGCCGCGGTAGTCGTCGTTGAGTTCTTCGCGAAGCACGCGCACCGCGAGGTCGAGGTCGCGGTACACCAGGCGGGGCTGATTCGATTTCCCGACTTCGGCCTCGATGGCCGCCCACTTCTCGGCGAGCGACGCGACGTCACGCGACAGGTCGTCGGCCGACACTCCCTCGGCCGCCGTGCGGATGATGATGCCGTGACGCTCGGGCTTGACCTCGTCGATAATCTTGCGCAACCGACGACGTTCACCGTCGGGCAGGCGCTTGGAGATACCCACCACCGAAGAATTCGGGACGAGGACGGCGAAGCGACCCGGCAGGGAGACTTCCTGGGTCAAGCGCGCACCCTTGGCGCCGATGGCGTTCTTGGTCACCTGGCAGACGATCGTCTGGCCACCGCGCAGCAACTCCTCGATCCTCTTCGTGTTCGCCGGAGCGGACCCCTCGATGTCGTCGTCCACGAGCGACACGTCGGCGCGGTAGAGCACCGCGTTCTTGGGGATACCGATGTCCACAAAGGCCAGTTCCATGCCCGGCAGAACGTTCTGAACCCGACCGACGTAGATGTTGCCGTCGATCTGGTTGGTTTCGTCGGCCATCTTGGCGACGCGGTACTCCACCATCGAGCGGCCCTCGAGGGTGG
The DNA here is from genome assembly GCA_963923835.1 of uncultured bacterium. GTDB lineage: Bacteria > Actinomycetota > Acidimicrobiia > Acidimicrobiales > RAAP-2 > RAAP-2. Next base: position 1,701 of record CAWUMA010000072.1, on the reverse strand, counting down.
CGATGTGGGTGGCGTTCTTGGTGGTGTGCACGCACATGAGGTAACGCCCCTGGGCACGTCCGCGGCGTTCACCACCACGACGATTGCGCTTACGACGGGGCTCGCTGGCACCGCCGTCGGGAGCCGAGGCCTCGACCGGGGCTTCGCTACGAACGGCCGGGGCCTTCGGGGTGTTCGAACCCCCGCCCTGGCCTCCGCCACCGCCACGTCCACGTCCGCCCCGGCGTCGGCGATTTCCGCCGCCTTGGCCACCCTGGGAACCCTGGCCACCGCCGCTGGGAGCCGCGGGACGGGTGTCGCCCACTTTGGGCGCCGGGCGGGTGTCGCCGATCTGAGGCTTAGGCGCGGAAGGGGTCGAAGAACTTGATTCGTCGGACATGGTGAGAACTCCTTGGGATGAAGGCGGTGGCCGATTCGGCCGATCCGCCGTGAGGGGCGGGCCGGAGGGCGGCCGCGCCGTAGGTATCAATCAGGCGTGGGAGGACAGAAGTGCCAGCCAGGACCATAACAATCACGAGGCTCAGAACTTCCATAACAGCGAACGACTTTCTGTGAGGAGCCTCCGCCTCGGGCGGCCGGCTCCAGCGAACTCATCGTGGGACATTCGCCCACCCAACGATTTCCAGTGTACTCCGCGACCCCTAACCGCCGGGGACGGGGATAGTCGTGGTCGGTGACGAGCCCGGCGTGGCGAGATTGGCGCGCAGGTGCAGGGGTCGCACGGGGTGGGCGACGAGATAGTTGAAGGCCTTGGCCACCACGGGAGCCGCGGCCGATGCTCCGTATCCACCTTCACCGATGACGCACAGAACCACGTACTTCGGGTGGGCGGCGGGGCCGAATCCGACGAACCACGAGTTGGGCTCCTGCCCGGGTGCGTTCGATGCGGTACCGGTCTTTCCGGCCACCACGAACGAATTCATGTTGAACTGGGCGTACTGCTTGAAGGTGTAGTACGCGGTGCCGTCGGGATTGTTCACCACGCCGATGAGACCCTGGAGAATCGGGTTCCTCACTCGCGGCGGCAACGACACCCGGTTCACGATTCGTGGGTGGTACCGAATAATCACTTTGTTGTGAGCGTCAATCACCGCGGCAGCCACTTCCGGTGCGTGGACCGTACCGCCGTTGGCGAACGCGGCGTAGGCCGTGGCCATCGCAATGGGCGAGACGGCCGTTGACCCCTGACCGAAGGCCATTTCCAGATTGTCTCCCGTGAACCACCCGACATTGGGAAATGCCCTCGGCGCGAGTGCGTGCAACTGCTCGCGCACGGTGGGTGAGTCCACACGACCGGCCACCTCGTTGGGCAGGTCGATGTTGGTCGAGGTCGAGAGCCCGTACCGCGCCGCGACGTCTTGAATCGGTGTGGTGCCGTATCGCTTCTGTTGGGACCAGAAGAGGTAGCCCAGGTTGTAGAAGTAGTAGTCCGACGACTTGGTGATCGCCATGGGAAGGTTGATCTGCCCGAGACCCGACAGCTCGTCATCGTGGAACACGCAACCGTGGTAGCCCTGGAGACAGCCCGGCACCTTGTACGTGCCCGTGTCGTTGATGTACTGCCCCGGGGAGAGAATCCCGGTCTGCATCTGAGCGGTCGCCGAAATCATCTTGAATGTGGATCCAGGCGTGTAGAGACCCTGGATGGCGAAATTGTTGAAAGCGCCCTCACGCAATAAACCATGGAACTCCGTATTCGAC
>CAWUMA010000071.1:0-3950 GCA_963923835.1 uncultured bacterium | reverse complement strand
GGTGAGTCGTGAGCGCCCGCGGTGACGTCGTTCTCGAGGCCCGCCACCTGTCCCGAGAGTTCCGGGTGCGCGCCGGGGGAGGCCTCTTCGGCCAACGCCGCGTGGTCCGCGCCGTTGAGGACGTGTCGGTCTCACTGCGGGCCGGTGAGGTGCTGGCCGTGGTGGGCGAGAGTGGCTCGGGTAAGTCGGTGCTCGCCCGGATGCTCGCGCGCATCGTGGCCCCCACCAGTGGCGAGTTGGTGCTCGGGGGAGAAGCCGTTGATCTCTCGGCCCGCCGTGGGCTCGAGTACGTGAGCCAGGTCCAGTTGGTTCTCCAGGACCCCTTCGCGTCGGTCAATCCGGTCCGTCTCATCCGTCACGCCCTGGAGCGGCCCCTCGCCATCCACGGCACGGGGAAGGATGACCTCGACGAGCGGGCTCGGGCCGTGCTCGAGAGCGTGGCGCTGAGTCCGGCCGCCGAGTACCTCGACCGCTACCCCCACGAACTCTCGGGTGGTCAGCTCCAGCGCGTCAACATCGCCCGGGGGCTCGCAGTGAACCCGCGCGTGCTGCTGGCTGACGAGCCGATTTCGATGCTGGACGTCTCGGTCCGTCTCGGAGTGCTCAACCTGCTGCGCGCGTTGTGCGACGAGCGCAACCTGGCGCTGATGTACATCACCCACGACATCGCCTCGGCCCGGTACGTCGCCGACGAGACGGCCGTCATGTACGCCGGTCAGGTCGTCGAGCGCGCCCGGGGGACGCAAGTGATTGACGCCCCGGCCCATCCCTACACAAAGCTGCTGGTGTCCTCGGTGCCCAACCCCGACGACCTGGCGAGCCGTCACGACCACGCCGGAACCCCGGCCGGCGCCGGCTTTAATGAGGCCGGCTGCCGGTTCAGTCCGCGCTGCCCGGTGGCGATGGACATCTGCCACGCGAACCAGCCGCCCGAGGTCGAGGTGGCGCCCGGCCACGTCTCGCGGTGCTGGCTCGGGGCCAGTGAGGCCCAACGCACGGCCGTCACCCTCTCGAGGGGGGCGACGTCCACGCGCACCGACCAATCGATTTGACTGTTTCACGACAAGGGAGAAAGAACCTCATGAAGAAAACCGTGACGACGTTGCTGGCCGCCGCCTGCGTGTCCCTCGGGACACTGGTCGTGACCACCGTGTCCGACGCTGCCTCAGTGAAGAACCCGACCATCCTCACCGAGGAGACCAACGTCGGCCAGACCTTCACCAACAACTTCAACCCGGCCAACGGCCAGTCGGTGAGCACGCAGATGTCCACCAACGGCCTCTCCTACGAGCCGCTCATCATGTTCAACTCGTTGAAGACGGGTCAGTGGTATCCGTGGATCGCGACCAACGAGGTCTTCAACTCGACGGGCCAAAGCGTGACCTTCACGATCAGTCCCAAAGCGATGTGGAGTAACGGCACCCCGCTCACCGCCCAGCACGTCGCCAACGAGTTCAACCTCATCAACACCAACGCGTCGCTCAATATGTTCGGTCTGCCGGCTCTGGCGCGTCCGGCCAGCGTCTCGGGCAACACGGTGACCCTCACCTACGCCACGCCCCAGTTCTCCAACCGCGAGGCCCTGGGCAGCGTGCTGATCTTCCCGGTGCCCGGCGACACCGGCCTGCCGGCGTCGAGTCTGATCACCAACGGCGGCATCTCCCTGCCGTACAACAAGGTGGTCGGCAATGGGCCCTACCTGCCCACGAGCTACAGCGGCCAGCTGATCAAGTACACGCTGAACCCGCACTGGCAGTTGACGAAGAAGCCCTACGTCACCGAGGTTCACATCCCCTACTACGCCTCCAACGGCGCGGCCACTGAAGCCCTCCAGGCCCACCAACTCGACTGGGCCGGTAACGACATCCCCCAGATCACCCGCACCTTCGTGGCGGCCGACCCGGTCCACAACCACTACTACTACCCGCCGGGTTCGACGGTGACGCTCTGGTTCAACCTCAGCCCCTCGGCCCCCCACGGACAGACCTCGTGCCTGGCCGACCCCAACTTCCGCAACGCCGTCTCGATGGCCATCAACCGCAACCAGCTCTCCCTGATCGGTGAGACCGGTTTCGAGGACCCGGCGAACTCCACGAGTGGGCTGATGCCGATTCACTCGGCCTACCAGGGTGTCTACAAGAACAACATCGACCTGAACGGCTGGACGGCCGATCACGTGGCGACCTTCATGCGTTCGAATGGCTACACCGTCGACAACAACGGCTACTTCCAGGTCACCAGTGCCGCAGCCCAGGACGCCACCGGCCTGCCCGCGGGCACCGAGTGCGCCTTCACCATTCAGGACCCCTTCGCCTACTCGGACTACTCCGAGGACATGCAGTTGATCTCCCAGACGCTCAAGGCCGACAAGATCAACGTCAGTGCCCAGGGCGTGACGACGGGTCAGTGGAACGCGAACATCTACACCCACAACTTCGACGCCATCATCCGCTGGGGCGCCGGTGGCACCAACCCCTACACCCAGTTCCAGAACTGGCTGGCCGACCCGGCCTACACGGGTGGCTCGACCAACTACGGCAACTACCGCAACCCCCAGGCCCAGACGGCGCTGATCGCCCTCGCGGCGGCGGCTCCCGACACCCCGGCCTTCCAGGCCAACATCACGAAGCTGTCGACGATCATGCACAATGACGTTCCCGTCGCCCCGATTCTCTACGGCGCCTGCTGGGACGTGTACTCGACGCTGCGCTTCACCGGATGGGTCACCGCGAAGAACCCGTACATCTACCCGGGTCCGGCCGGTAACACCATCGCCTACGTCCTGACGAAGTTGAAGAAGGCCTAGGCCATGAGAGCAACCAGCATGAAGAACCTGACCTCGGTGGCTGTGGCGGCCCTGACCCTTTCGTCGATGGGACTCGTCGGTGGGTCGGCCGGAGCGGCGACGAACCGCGCCACCATGTACGCCTGCAAGACCAAGTCCGTCATCTCTAAGGTGAGCGTGACCCCGCACGCCTGTCCACGCGGCGCCACGAAATACGTCCGGCCCTTCGCCGGCGCCAATCTGACCGGTGTGAACCTCGCCGGGGCCAACCTGAACGGCGCCGTGATGGCGCGCACCACGTTGAGCAAGGTCCGCTCTGGTTCGATCACCGGCCAGCCCGCGTCGCTCCCGGCCAACTGGACCCTGGTGGGGGGATTTCTCATGGGCCCGACAGCCAACCTGTCAGGAGCCACGTTGAGCAACCTCAACCTGGCCACCGCGAACCTGACGTCGGCCAACTTGAGTGGCGTGGCGTCGATGAACCTGTCGGGTCAGCCCACGTTGCCGGCCAGCTGGCGCCTCGTCTCGGGATATCTCGTCGGTCCCTCGGCCAATCTGGCGGGCGTCGACCTTACGGGCGCTGATTTGTCGGGTCTCAACGTGTCGGGTGCCAACTTTTACGGCGCCACGCTGACTCAGACCAACTTCACCAACGCCAATCTGACGGGTGCCTCGATTTCGGGCGCCACGTTGACCGACGCCGTCTTCACCGGTGCGACGTTGACTGGCGTCATCTCGGCCTACGAGGTCGGTTACCCCGCGGCGCTTCCCGACAAGTGGCAGATCATGAACGGCCCCTACCAGGGCATGACGGTGGAGTACCTCGTGGGTCCGGGTGCGAGCATCGGCGGTGCCCACCTGCCGGGACTGTCGTTCGCCCACCTCGACTTGACGGGTATCTACATGCCGGGCAGCGAACTAGTCGGCACCGACTTCACGGGGGCGACCTTGGTCAACGCGTCGTTGGGCAGTTCCAACTTCGGTCACGCGCTCTTTGTCGGTGCCAATCTCACTGGCGCGGACCTCACGGCCGCCGACCTTTCGGGCGCCGACTTCACCAACGCGAACTTCACCAACGCGAATCTGATCGGCGCGCGCCTGCTGAGCGTTGCCGGACACGGCACGGCGACCTTCACCGGGGCGATGTGCCCCGACGGCGTGAAGT
>CAWUMA010000070.1:0-3955 GCA_963923835.1 uncultured bacterium | reverse complement strand
GCGACCACGGTCGTCTCCAGGGAGTAGCGCGAAGGCTCGCGACCGACGAATTCGGTGATGCCAAAGCGCTCCACCAGGTCCTTGTACTGGGACTCATCGGCAAGGTGCAGGGTTTTGGCTGAGGCGCGCGCACGGCGACGCTGCTCATCCATCGCCTCGTCAAAGTCGGCCCGGGCTACCTCGAGGCCCGACTCGGCGACGATTTCGGACGTCAACTCGATCGGGAAACCGTGGGTGTCGTGGAGCTTGAAGGCCACGTCACCCGGAAACACCGTTCCTCCGGCGCGCACGACCTCTTCACGGGCACCGTCGAGCAGCGTCATTCCCGTGCGAAGGGTGCGACCGAAGCCTGCCTCCTCGCGCTCGAGAATTTCGACGATGAGGTCGCGGTCCTTCACCAAAACGGGGTAGGCCGAACCCATCTTTTCAATGGTGGCGTCCACCAGGGCCTGCGCGAGCGCCACGTCACGGCCCTGACGTCGGGCGGCCAGGACGGCCCTCCGGATGATGCGCCGCAGGACGTAACCCCGCCCTTCGTTGGACGGGAGGACGCCATCAGCGACGAGCATTGTCATAGCCCGACCGTGTTCGGCAATGCGTCGAATCGCGATGTCGGTGTTCTCGTCCCGTCCGTAGGGTACGTCCAGAATTCGCGCCGCCGTGTCGAGCAGTGGGACGAAAAGGTCGGTGGCGAAGACGCTCTCCACGCCGTTCAGAATCGACAGCACCCGCTCGAAGCCGGCCCCCGTGTCGATATTGGTCTTGGGAAGCGGGGTCATCGACCCCCCGGGGCCCTTCTCGTACTGCATGAAGACGAGGTTCCAGAACTCGATGAATCGGTCGTCGCCCCCAAAGGCAGGGCCACCGTCAGCGCCGAATGCGGGCCCCTTGTCGAAGAAGATCTCGGAACACGGCCCACAGGGCCCGGCGTCGCCCATCGCCCAGAAGTTGTCCTCGTCCAAGCGCTGAATGCGCTCGGGTCGGATACCAATCAGGTCCCGCCACAGGTCGGCGGCCTCGTCGTCGGAGTGGTGAACGGTAATCCAGAGCCGTTCGGGGTCGAGTCCGAAGCCCTCGGTGATCAATCCCCAGGCCAGTTTGATGGCCCCATCCTTGAAGTAGTCACCGAAGGAGAAATTGCCCATCATCTCGAAGAACGTCAGGTGCCGTTGGGTCGTTCCGATGATGTCGATATCGGGGGCCCGGAAGCACTTCTGCACCGACACGGCCCGCGGGAAGGGGGCGGCCTCTTCGCCCGTGAAGTAGGGCTTGAACGGCACCATGCCCGCCACCGTGAAGAGCAGGGACTGATCGTGCGGGATGAGACTGGCCGAGGGGACAATCTGGTGTCCCGCACTCTGGAAATAGTTGAGGAATGTCGAGCGAAGTTGGGCGGCTTCCACGTAGTTACTCTACCGGCGGCTCGTTTTGTGCTCGGTTGTTCCGCAGTCGCCACTGCTCCACCAGCGACCCCTCACGACCGTGGTCGGTCGGGGTGTAAAAGACCGCATCCGCGAGGGCGTCGGGAAGGTACTGCTGATCAACGACCGCCCCGGGAAAGTCGTGGGGATAGCGATACCCCTCCCCGTGACCGATGCGGGTCGCCGCCGCGTAATGGGCGTCGCGAAGATGAGCGGGAACGGGAGCCGAACCACCGGCGCGCACCGCTTCGGTGGCAGCGGCCAGGGCGGTGGTGGCGGAGTTGCTCTTGGGGGCCAGAGCCAAGGCGAGTGTCGCGTGCGCCAGCGTCAAACGCGCTTCGGGAAGCCCCACGAACTCGACGGCGCGGGCGGCCGCTTCGGCCGTCCACAACGCAGTGGGGTCGGCGAGGCCGATGTCCTCACTCGCGAGAATGACCAATCGCCGGGCGATAAACCGGGCACTTTCGCCGCTCTCGAGCAGCGTCACGAGCCAGTACAAGGCGGCATCGGGGTCGGAGCCGCGAACCGATTTGATGAGGGCGCTCACCTGGTCGTAGTGCGTGTCGGCGTTCTGGTGGTAAATGCGCCCGTCACGAGCCTGGGCGACGTGAGCCAGAGTGACCCGATGACCGACACCGGCCAGCAGCAGCGCCGTGTCCAGGGTGGTCAGTGCCGAACGGGCGTCACCGTCGGCCGAGGCGGCCACGGCGTCACGTGCGTCGTCGTCGATGGCTCCCCCGCGTAGCGCGAGACCCCGGTCAATCAGAACACCGAGTTCCTCTGCGGTCAACGGTGACAGTCGCCACAAGGTCGACCGACTCATGAGCGCGGCGTTGACCTCGAAGAAGGGGTTCTCCGTGGTCGCGCCAATGAGAACCACCTCGCCCGATTCGGTGGCGGGCAATAACAAGTCCTGTTGCGCCTTGTTGAAACGGTGAACCTCGTCGATGAATAACACCGTCCGGCGACCATCGGAGCCGAGCCGATCGCGCGCTCGGCCGAGGGCCTCGCGGAGTTCCTTCACGCCGGAGGTCACCGCCGAGACCGGTTCCATTACGTAGCCCGCCGCGGTGGCCACAATTCGCGCCAGGGTGGTCTTTCCGGTACCGGCCGGGCCCCAGAGAATCATCGAGGTCAACCGACCGGAGTTCACCATGGTGCGCAGCGGTCCGTCGGGGCCCACCAAGTGGGATTGCCCCACGACGTCATCGAGCGTCCGAGGACGAAGGGCTTCGGCGAGTGGCGCCACCGCCGCCCGTCGTTGCTCACGCGCATCGTCAAAGAGCGACGTGGCTACCCCTTGGTCGGTCTCTTGAGTCGCAGGTCCCGCAACTGACGCTCCGTGACCTCCTTGGGTGCCCCGCTCATGAGGTCGGTGCCCGACTGGGTCTTCGGGAAGGCGATGACCTCGCGAATCGTGTCGGCACCGGCGAAGATCGCCGTGAGTCGGTCGACACCGAAGGCGAAACCCGCGTGCGGCGGGGCGCCGTACTTGAAGGCCCCGAGCAAGAAGCCGAACCGGTTCTGGGCCTCCTCATCGGAGATGCCCAACGCGGCGAAAACCCGCGACTGGATATCGGCCCGGTGGATACGCACCGATCCCGATCCGAGCTCCCAGCCGTTCAGCACCAGGTCGTACGCCTGCGAGCGGACCGTGAGCCGCTCGGCCACGTCAGGTGACTCCAGTTTGTCCAGGTCGTCGGGGTGCGGCATGGTGAAGGGGTGGTGGGCGGCCTGGGGATTCCCGTCCTCATCCACGCCCTCGAACATCGGGAACTCCGTCACCCAGAGGTAGCGATGTGGGCCGTGCGAGACGGGCGGAGCCCCCAGGGTCAGGCGGAGCGATCCCAGGGTCTTGCAGGCCGTCTCATGGACGTCCGCGACGCACAGAACGAGGTCTCCCGACGTGGCACCGTCGACCGATGACACCGCGGCGGCCTCGTCGGTGGAGAGGAATCGGGCGAGGGGGCCATCGAGGCCGTCGGCCGTCACGCGGAACCACGCCAGACCTTTCGCGCCCAGCGATTTGGCCTGCTCGGTCAGCTCGTCGAGTCGGGCCCGCGATAACGCGGCGCCTTCGGGAACGCGAATGGCCTTGACGACCGGTGCGGAAAAGGCCTTGACCTCCGTCGTGGCGAAAGCCGCGGACAGATCCTGCAAAACCATGCCGAAACGAAGGTCAGGCTTGTCGGTGCCGTAGCGATCGAGGGCTTCGTGCCAGGTCATGGTGTCAATCGACGTGGGGCGCTCCCCCGTCGCCACTTCCGCGGCATCCAGGACGGCCTTCGACACGAAACCCATGATGTCGTCCTGGGTGACGAAGCTGGCCTCGAGGTCGAGCTGAGTGAATTCGAACTGTCGATCAGCGCGCAGGTCCTCGTCACGCAGGCAACGCGCGATTTGGTAGTAGCGGTCGAAGCCACCGACCATCAACAGCTGCTTAGCGATCTGGGGGCTCTGGGGCAGAACGTAAAAATCCCCGGGGTGCAGACGCGACGGCACGACGAATTCGCGCGCGCCTTCCGGGGTGGGAG
>CAWUMA010000069.1:0-4034 GCA_963923835.1 uncultured bacterium | reverse complement strand
GTCGTGGCGACGCCCGCCGCGCGGCGCCAGCCCGTCACCTCATCGGTCGTCACGCCGCCGAGGGCCGCGATTTGCGCGTCGGCAAATCCCCATCGCTTGATATCGCGCCACGCCCGCCGGTCCAGCAAGGCGAGGTTGGCCGATTCAATCTCGCGTTCACGCTCGACGATGCCACTCATCTCGTCGAGGAACCAGCGGTCAATCTTCGTGCGCGCGGCAATCTCCTCCACGGACACGCCGCGTCGCAGGATCTCGTGGAGCGCGTAGAGGCGCTCGGGCGTGGCCACGACACACCGTCGCCAAAGCTCATCAGTCTCGGTCTGTGCAAATTCGCCCGCCGCCCCCTGAGCGAAACCGAGACGTCCCTGCTCCAGCGAGCGCACGGCCTTCTGGAGTGACTCGGCGAAAGTACGGCCGATGGCCATGACCTCGCCGACCGATTGCATACGGGTCCCCAACTCGGGCGTTGAACCGGGGAGCTTCTCGAAGGCCCACCGTGGAATCTTGGTCACGACATAGTCGATGGTGGGCTCGAAACTGGCGGGCGTGAGCTTCGTGATGTCGTTGCGAATCTCATCCAACGTGTAGCCCACGGCGAGACGAGCCGCGATTTTGGCGATCGGAAAACCGGTGGCCTTTGACGCGAGGGCGCTCGATCGGCTCACGCGGGGGTTCATCTCAATCACGAGCCGCTCCCCCGTGTCGGGGTTCACCGCGAACTGCACGTTGGAGCCACCCGTTTCGACACCGACTCGGCGCAACACCGCGAACGCGTCATCACGCATGGCCTGGTATTCCACGTCCGAGAGGGTTTGGGCGGGGGCCACGGTGATGGAGTCACCGGTGTGGACCCCCATCGGGTCCACGTTTTCAATAGAACAGACGATGACGCAGTTGTCGGCCCGGTCGCGCATCACCTCAAGTTCGTATTCCTTCCAGCCCGCGATGGACTGTTCGACGAGAATCTCGCCGATGGGTGACGCCGCGATTCCCTCGGCGGCCAGGCGCACGAAGGTCGTCTCGTCGTGGGCGATGCCCGTACCCGCACCACCCAGAATGAAACTGGGTCGAATAATGATTGGCCAGCCGATGCCCTGGGCAATGGTCAAGGCCTCATCCACCGAACGCGCAAAGCCCGACTCGGGCACCGCCAAACCGATGTCACCCATGGCGGCCTTGAACAACTCCCGGTCCTCAGCGGTGTCAATGGCCTCGGGTTTTGCCCCGATGACCTCGACGCCGAGACGCTCGGGGACGCCCCGTCGGACCAACTCCATCGTCAAGTTGAGAGCCGTCTGACCACCGAGCGTCGGCAGCAGGGCGTCAGGACGCTCTTTTTCAAGAATTGCGGTCAGGACATCGGCGTCCAGTGGCTCGACGTACGTGACATCGGCGGTCACCGGGTCGGTCATGATCGTCGCCGGGTTCGAGTTCACCAGAACGACGCGGTAACCCTCCTCGCGAAGAACCTGACAGGCCTGGGTACCCGAGTAGTCGAACTCACACGCCTGGCCGATCACAATCGGACCGGATCCAATCACCATGATTGTTCGCAAATCGTCGCGGCGGGGCATCAGCGGGCCTCCAGTTGCCCGGTGCGCACCAGTATCTCGAAACGGTCGAACAGGTAGCGGGCGTCGTGGGGCCCCGGTCCCGCTTCGGGGTGATATTGCACCGAGAAGCAACGTTCGGCGGCCGACGCCACGCCCTCGATGACGCCGTCATTCAAGTTCACGTGGCTCACCGTCGCGCGCGACAGCGATGACCCGTCAACGGCGTAGTTGTGGTTCTGGGCCGTGATCTCGATGCGTCCGGTGGCCAAGTCCTGCACCGGATGATTCGAACCGTGGTGACCGAACGGCAACTTGAACGTGGTGGCCCCGAGTGCGGTGGCGAGGAGTTGGTGACCGAGGCAAATCCCGAAAATCGGCACCTGCCCCACGAGGTTTCCAATCTCGCGCACGGGGCCAGCGAGAGCGGCCGGGTCTCCCGGACCATTGGACAAGAAGACGCCGTCAGGGGCGAGCGCGAGAACTTCGCTGGCCGTTGTGGCGGCCGGTACCACCGTGACGCGGAATCGTTCGGCGAGCTGACGCACCATGGTTGTCTTGATTCCGTAGTCGAAGGCCACGATGTGAAGGTCACCCGCGCCACGTTGGTAGGACGTGGGCGTCGACACCCGGGTCACGAAGTCGGTGTCATCGGTACCACGGGCCTCGCGCGCCGCGGCGGTCACGGCCTCGAGCCCGGCCGTGCCGAAGGCGCCCGGCAGCGCCCCGTGGGCCCGGAGGTGCCGCGTGAGACGACGGGTGTCGATGCCCACGATCGCGGGCACCCGCGTGCGGACCAGGAAATCGTCGAGGTCGCCGTGGGAGCGCCAGTTCGATGCGGTTGCGGTGAGCGAGCGGGCCACCACGCCGTTGCACCACGGACGAACGGCTTCGTCATCCTCCGGCGACCAGCCGTAGTTCCCGAGGTGCGGGTAGGTGAACGTGACGATCTGCCCGGCGTAACTCGGATCGGTGATGACTTCTTGGTAACCCGACAAGGCCGTATTGAAGACGAATTCACCCGTGGTGACGCCGCCCTCGGGCACGAAACCCGCGGCTTCGCCTTCCCACACGCTGCCGTCTCGCAGCACCAGGTGCGCCAATGGTCGACTCACAGCACCACTCCGTCACGGGCCACGAGTCGGCCCCGCACGATGGTGGCGACGGGTCGACCGCTCAGGGCTCGACCGTGGTAGGGGGTGTTGCGTGCCCGGCTCTGCAAGGAGTCGGCCGACGCGGTCCAGCGGGCCCGGGGGTCGAACACGACGACGTTGGCGTCCTCGCCGACCACCATGGCGCCACCGTGCGCGCTGTGACGGGGCCGCCGGTCCGAAACCCGAAGTTGTGCGATCGTGGCCGGACCGCGACTTAAGAGGGAGAAGAGGCGACGCGGATCGGCGCCGTCTCCCCCGAGTGCCTCGTAGGTCAACGACGCCGCATGTTCCAGGCCGAGCATTCCCGCGGGCGCCTCGTCAAAGGATTGGTCCTTCAATTCGGGGGCGTGGGGGGCGTGGTCGGTCGCCACGGCATCGACCTCACCGGTGAGCAACGCCTGTCGAACGGATTCCACGTCAGACACCGTACGCAACGGCGGATGCACCTTGAACAGGGCGTCGTAGTGGGAGACGGCCGACTCGTCCAGGGTGAAGTGATGCGGGGCGACCTCGCAGGTCACCGGGAGGCCCTCGGCCCGTGCCGCGGCCACGAGTGCGAGTGACCGCGCACTCGAGAGGTGCAAGAAATGCAGCGGCGTCCCCACGGCCCGAACCAGCGCGATGTCACGGGCGACCATGAGTTCCTCGGCCAGGGCTGAACGGCCGCCGAGGCCCAGGCGCGCCGACAACGGCCCCTCGTTCATCACCCCGCCGGCAAGCGTGGCGTCCTCGCAGTGCTGAGCGAGACGGACCCCGAGAGGCTTGGCGTACGACAGGGCGCGACGCATCACGCCGGCGGACTGCACCCCGTTGCCATCATCGGTGAAGAGGCGCACTCCGATTTCCGCAAGTTCCGCCATGGGAGCCAAGCTCTCGCCCCGGCGCCCCACGGTGATCGCGGCGGCCACCGCCACGTCCACGACGGCAGATTCCCCACGACTGAGCACGTGAGCAACGAGAGGAACGTTGTCGAGCGCCGGTTCGGTATTGGGCATCGCCACCACGGCGCTGTAACCACCGACCGCAGCCGCTCGTGCGCCCGACTCGATGTTCTCGGCCTCCTCGTGGCCAGGTTCACGAAGATGCGTGTGGAGGTCGACGAAGCCAGGTCCAACCCAGCAGCCGTCAGCGTCCAGCTCCACGGCACCGGCCGGAGCCGACAGCCGTTGACCCACGTCGGCAATGACCCCCTCACGGATAATCACGTCACCGATGCTCGGTTCACCGAGTCCGACGACGAGCCCGTTTCGAATCACGATGTTCACTGAGACTCCCCCGACGGGCCGCCAATGGTTAGGTACAAAACGGCCATTCGAACCGGCACACCGTT
>CAWUMA010000068.1:0-4106 GCA_963923835.1 uncultured bacterium | reverse complement strand
TCGACCGGGTGGAGCAGCGATGGAAAGAGGAGCGGCGAGAGCGGGCCACGACATCGTTTCTCCGCAACGACTTCCGCGAACTGCGCGTGGACCGGCGCTATTTCGTTGCCGAGCTGGGCGGTCAGGTGGTCGCCTCCATCACCTGTACGCCCGTGTCCTCCGAATCGTGGTACCTACAGGACCCCGTGCGCGACCCGTCGGCTCCGCGCGGCGCCCTCGAAGGTGCCATGGCTCACGCGCTTGACTGTCTGCGCGATGACGGATACACGCGCGCGACCAACGGCATCCTTCCGTTCTGGCAGCCCAGCGATGGAACGGCCGCACCGGAGAAGTCGGGTGTGTTCATCACGCGCATGGTGGGCTTGTTTGATCGGCTCTACCGATTCCGTTCCGTCAACCAATTCCGATCAAAGTTCGCGCCCGATGACGTCGTCAGCGTCATGGTCGTCAGGTCGCAGCGGTGGCTGACACCCCAAGTCGTTCGCTCACTGACGAACATCCTGACTTAGAACTACGGCACCAGCATTTCATTCAGTCGCCACGGATCCGGCATGACGGCCATCACACTGTCGGCAACCACGATTTGCCCCGCACGATTCAGATGGTCGCTACCGAGAGATCCCACTCGCAAACAAATCCAGGTGAGCAGACACGCGTTAGCGACATTGACCGGTACGCCGCGAAGCGCCGGATTGGGCGACGGCGATGTTGTGTCAATCTGAAAGCCCTGAGCGACGTCGGCTACCGCAACGTGGTGCTGGGAGTAGATGCGATCCAATTCCTGATTGAGCAGTTTCACGAATTTCAGGGAGTCGGACGCGTGAACCACCTCACTACGGGCGTATTTGGGATACACGATAAAGGGGTCCGGAAAATTAAGTCCGATTAATGACGTCCGTGGTCCCGCTGCCCGCTGCAAGTGAGTGATGAGTCGGGGGAGGTTCGTTGTCACGTCGGCCAATGCCGCCTCGGCGCACCTTTGATTTGTCACAGGTTGGATGAAACAGGGACGAAGGAGGTTCATCCCGAATTCCATCGTCACCACGCCGGGATCCGAATGATGGACTCGCAGGAAATCCTCCGCGGTGGTGAGTTGCGTGCGGGGTGGCTGGTAGCACGTGTCGGACCGCAATGGAGTTGAGGTACCAAGAAGTGCTCCGAGCGTCGCCCCCGGGCAACCGAGGCGACGTACCAGAAGCGGGAAGCCACGACGACGCTCAATCTGACCAATGATCGACGAGTATTGGTCCCTGGTATACATCTCGATGCCGTCAGAAGTGCCCACCGGTTGCATTCCTCGAGACCCGGATCCACCCATCGAGAGCAGGAAGCCTGACGCACCACGAAGACTCGACGTCGTCGCTTGTCCGCGCGAGGTGAGTCCGGTGACGATGGTTCCAGCGCCCACCACGACCATGGCCACGACCAGTGTCGTCAGATACCGAGGGAAGCGTCGCATGAGAAAACAAAATTACTGAATCACGGGCAATCGCCGGTCCCAAATAGGTCCCAACATGCCAATTCTGAGGCATTTCTAAGGCTGTCGTACTCGGCGTCACAGCGGGCCGCCATACTGACGCCCCTATGAGCAACCATTCCGAATCCGAACCGGCCACCACCGCGCCCGTCCCCTACGCCACTCCGGTGAGTTTCGATCATCTCGCCGGGTATGAATCGAGTTACGCCGCCACGGCCACCGACGCCTACTTCTGGGAGTTGTTCCGCCGCGGTGACATCATCGCGACGGCCCGCGTCTCGTTCCGCGCTCAGACGCCCGGCGGCAACACCGTCGACACCCTGGTCGGCGCCATTCCCCCTTTTGAGATTGCCCGCCACGTCGGCATGCGTGGCACCGACTCAAGCGTCCTCGTGCGTTCGGTGCCGGGCGACCCCGATCCGTACTGGGCGACTTTCGACCTGTACACCGAGAACATCTCCGGTGTGGTCGGCGCTGGCTCGCTCGCGCGGTGCCGTGAAATCACCGCGGCCCTCGACAAGGCCCGCTCCACGCCCGTCATCGAGAACACCGTGGCCTTCCAGGTGTTCACCGAAAACGAGCAGTGGGGTAACTGGCGCAAGTTCAACAAGTGCGGCTGGGAATCCATCTCGTCGAACTACCCCGTAGGCACCCGCGACGGCCTCGACCGGCTGACCAAGCTCCGTCACGAGGACCTCAACGACGCGTCCGGACGGATCATCTTGTTCCACGGTCGTCCCGGCACCGGCAAGACCTGGGCCATTCGAGCACTGCTGACCGAGTGGAGTGAGTGGGCCGAGGGTGTCATCGTCGCCGACGCGGAGGCTCTCTTTGGCAACCCGGGCTACATGCTCACCGTGCTCGGCGACACCCGAAAGAAGTCACTGCGCGTGGTCATTCTCGAGGACGCCGACGACGTCGTGCGCCGCCACGACGCCCGTGGTCCCGGCGTGGCCCGCTTGCTCAACATGACCGACGGCATGATGTCGGCCGGCCAGAACACGTTGGTCCTGCTCACGACCAACGCGCCACCCGACGCGCTCGACCAGGCCCTCACCCGGCCGGGACGGTGCATCGCGGCCATCGGCTTCGAACCCTTCAGCGCCGCCGAAGCGACCGAACGCATGGGCGGCACGGTCCGCGCCGGCGGCCCGCTGACCCTGGCCGAGATCTACGAACGCATGGGCGTGGTCACGATGATTGAAACCGAAACGACCGCACCCTCGGGTGGCCAGTACCTCTAGTGGTGCCGATTTACAGCCCCGCCCTCCAGCAGGCCATGCAACGGGCGTGGGACGTCACTGCGGAGCTTTCTGCCCGCGATGACTCCCGGCCGGTCCTCGAAACGAGGTTCCTCCTCTGCGCGATGGCCGAGAACCCCACCAGTGAAGCTGGTCGCGTGCTCACGGCCCTGGGCTTCAACCCGGCCGAGGCCTGGGGCACTCTCGAGCGTGAGTGGCGGGGTGACTCAGCGCACGAGATGCACGTGTACGGACTTTCCCGGCTGCTCACCCACCTGGTGCGCCGAGCCGGACGGCGTTCACGACGGCGGGGCCGGCGAGTGGTGACCACGGGCATGGTGCTACGCGTCTACGTCAAGCGCCGGTGCGGTGACCTCGACCCCCTCCGTCATGCGGGCGTGACACGCCGAACAGTTCGTCGCGCCATCAAGGCCGAGATGCGCGCGCGTCGAGCGATGCGCTGGGGCATCGAAACCCCGACCCACGTGGCGACGTACCGCGAGGCGGTGCAGGCTGATCGGTTCGATTCATTGGTCTGCCCGCCACCGTGGTTCTTCCGCCGCCGTCGGCGCCGGGCCCGGCGACGTGAGGAGGCCGCGCTGCGGGCACTTCCCCAGCCGGCTCGAGACTTCGCCTACGAACGCCCTCTCGGGGCGCGCACGGCGTAGCCGTCGGCGACGCGTCGACTGGTCCACCCTTCCCACGTGAAGCCCTCCAGGGCGTCGAGGCCGTCCTGAATGAGAACGCGGGTGACCACACCCTTCACGGCCTTGGCGGCGTGCCCGGCCGCACCGGCACCCGACGCCGAGACGAAAGTCACGGTCACGACGTCGCAACGACGGGACAGCTCGTCGTGATCGAGAGCGCGGTCGTGTTCGGCCGGCAAGAGGTTGATGACCGGCCCCTTGTGCGCGACAGCAACGACGGCCTCGGTCACTGCACCACGCCAGAAGTCGTCGAGTCGGCCGACTCCCTCGAGACGCACATCGAACTTCAATCGATAATCGGCGATGGGGTCTTCGGCCGTGGTCACCCCGTAGAGGGCACTCGGCACGAGGATGCGGCGGCGTTGGGCCGATCGCAGGGTGGCCGGGTCGAGGTGTTGCCAGACCACTCCTTCGTAGCGCTGCCAGGCCGGCAGTATCGGGGCTCGGCCCCGGGTGAGTTGGTCGCTGGCCACCAACGCGCGATCCAACAACGGCCCGCGCACACCCAGCACCCGGAATTGTTGCGCCGGTGTCGCGCCGGCCAGAGTTTCGGCCAACGCTGAGCGCACCGTGCGGCGTGCAGCGCCGAGAGACGCGTCAAAGGAGCCTTTCGTCGTGGCGCGAACGCCACCGTCGGCCTTCCCCTCGGATGGTGGAATCAGGACGTGAAGACCCACGTCC